>NZ_APJX01000018.1 GCF_000350545.1 Desulfotignum phosphitoxidans DSM 13687 | reverse complement strand
ATCACATCGGAATAAAAAACTGGCCGTTAAAATAATCCGACAATTGATTGATCCTGATGCCAATTTGCCGCAGAAAGTAGAAGAGACTTATCTGGAGATGATGCAAAGACTGACAGGCCAGGATCTGTTATGCTGCCCCAATTGTAAAAAGGGGAGAATGACGATTATCAAGGAACTGCCGAATCAGCTTCTCGATTCTACATGACTCAATCTGAAATTGATGTTAAAGATGAAATCGCTGCACAGACGATATCGGACCCGTATGTCAAAAGGAGATTTTTGTCAGAAATACTGAAAAAAAGACCTGGTAAGGAACTCAATATGGTCTTGAGAGATCATATTTTTTTACTGTTGAAATGAATACCCGGACAACAACCTATCCAAAGGAAAGCCATACAATCCCCATAGCCGCTTCGGCACATATCTGACATTCAGTTCTTACATTTTATCGATTTGTTGCAAACAGCTAATCAGACTGTTTTAATTTTGTGGGCAACAATCGATAAAACGCTCTTCTAAAAGTCCGGGTTCATTTCATGAGGTCTATACAGTGAAAGACCTGGACCGTGGAAGTGAAAATGATGGACTATGCTTTTCTGTGCCGGCAGCAAAATTTGGCGATGCAGTCTCTATTGGCAGATGGCTCAGGTACAGATTCGCAGGTGAATATGTCGGGCATGTTAGATTGTTCATTTTCAGTGAATTCCTTTGTCTGTGCGAGATACCGGTATGTATCATTTGAGGAGTGTCGGAAATGCAAAATTTTGCATTTCTGATACTTTTGGTTTGTAATAGTACTGAAATGGCCACCAATCGCGGATATGCGGGCAACCATATTTTATGACAGTACCGATAATTTTCCCGTTAAGGATCATTATCCATGACGGGGCGGTTTGGCACCTCGATGTCGGCTCATCACATCCTGGGGCTGGAACAGGTCCCAGGGGTTCGGGTGTTCGTTGATTAAAGGGGTACGTGAGCCGGCTTTTTTTGTTCAGTTGAACCAGATATCGTTTTCCAGATACGCCTGATCCAGTTTTTCCTGATGCTGTTTAAGGGCCTCTCCCATATCCGATGCCAGGGTGTGGAGCAGGTAATGGATCAGGCTGATCATGGACACGGGAGTGCCCAGAAACGGGATGCTTTTCTGGGGGGTGATCAGGACATGGTCACTGAACTGGACCAGGGGGCAGGAGGCACTGTCTGTGATCAGAATCTGGCGAAAACCCTGGCGCCGGGGAATTTTGCCCAGGCGAACCAGTTCGTTGGGGTACCGGGAGGTGGCAATGATCACCACCACGGATTCCCGCGGCGCGAAAATCAGCTGGTCCATGGAAGTTCGGTCACTGCCGTTGAGGATGCAGACACCGGGCCGGAGCTTTGACAGGGTCCAGCCCATGTAGTGGGCTGAGGAATAGGACAGCCGGGACCCCATGACATATACGGCCGGCCCGGATTTCAAAGCGTCTCTGACCGCTTGTACCACGGCCGGATCGATATTTTTGTGCATGGCCCGGATGCTGCGGATATCCTGGTTGATAAGCCGGTCCAGTTCCGCATCTTCGCTGCCGGCCACCAGATGGCTCATTTTTCCCCGTTCCACCAGGGTCAGTTCCCGGTCAATGAGATCCCGCAGCGTGTTGATGAAAATAGCGTAGTTTGTAAATCCCAGCTGCCGCACAAACCGGACCACGGTGGCTTCACTGGTGTTCACGGCCGCAGCCAGCTGCCGGGTGGTCATGAACACGGCCTTGTCCGGGCTTAAGAGAACAAAATCCGCCAGGCGCTTGCCCTTGGCCGTCAGGGTGTCATATTTTTCATGAATGGTGGCTTGCAGAGAGCCGGGTTTATGGGTCATGGATTTTCCATTGGTTAAAGGTTCATTGCCATTTATCTGGTTTCGTGCTGGATTTCACGTTTAATCCAAAAATTTTGTAACAAAAGCATTCAAATTTTACAAGAACAATAAAAAAAGATGGTTTTTGTTACACTTTTATTGACACCCGTGCCCTGCCGTGACATAACGAAAAACAGGAAGTGTGTAACTGTCAAAAAACAAAAGCAACGGTATAAAACGGGAGGAGAAAACGATGAATTTAATGGGATTACAGGGCGGGCAATACCAGCCATTGTCCGAAAAACAGATTGAAACCATCCACCATGCCGCATTGACCATTTTGGAAAAAACCGGGATTACCTATGAATCCGGCCTGGATGACACGGTGGCAATGCTGGAGCAAAACGGGGCATCTGTGGACCGGGACAAAAAACGGATCCGGTTTCCAAAGGATCTTGTCACCACCTGGGTGGAAAAAGCCTCGGAAAAAGTGGTGCTCTGCGGTCAGAATCCGGAATATGACCTGAACCTGACCGAAGACCGGGTGCACTTGGGCACGGGCGGGGCCGCCATCAAGATCCTGGATCCGGACACGGGTGAGGTCCGGGCCACCACCCTGGATGACCTGTACAAGGTGTCCCGGCTGGTGGACCAGCTCAAGCATATCCATTTTCTGGTCCGGCCGTGCATTCCCACGGACATTGACGAAAAAGACTATGATATCAATATGTTTTACGCCTGCCTGTCTGCATCCGGCAAACATGTCATGTCCGGGGTGAACAATGAGCAAGGGCTTCATCAGGTCATGGAGATGGCGGCCATGATCGCGGGGAGCAAAGAAAAACTGGCACAACGGCCCCTCATTTCCGTGATCACTTCGTTTGCCATCAGTCCGCTCAAGCTGTGCACCCAGTCCACCAAAATCATGCAGGAAGCCGTGCGGCACAAAATCCCTGTGGCCCTGTCTTCCGCCCCCATGGCCGGGTCCACCTCGCCGCTGACCATGGCCGGTACCCTGGCCCAGCTGCATGCCGAAGAACTGGCCGGTATTACCCTCTGCCAGATGACCAGTCCCGGAGCACCGTTGCTTTACGGCGGGATTCCGGGCATGGCCAATCTGGCCACCATGGGGTATTGCGGCGGGGCCGTGGAATGCGGCATGATGAACGCGGCCATCCACCAGATGTCCCGGCATATCAAGGTGCCCAACTACAACTCTTCGGGTCTGTCCGATGCCAAAGTGCCCGATGCCCAGGCCGGGTATGAAAAAGCCCTGACCTCGGTGCTGGCATCCATGGGCGGCTCCAACTACATCCATCACAGTGCCGGCATGCTGGAATCCATGCTCACCATTGCCCATGAGCAGTTTGTCATCGATGACGAGATCATCGGCAACTGCTGCAAAGTATTGAACGGCATTGACGTGGATGAAGAACATCTGGCCCTGGAAGTCATAGACAGTATCGGCCCGGCCGGCAATTTCATGACCGCGCCCCACACCATGTCCCATATGCGCAAAGAATATTTCTACGGCAACGGCGTGACGGACCGGAAAAACCGGGATCGATGGAAAAAGGAAGGTGCCATGGATGCCCGCCAGCGGGCCCTGGGCATTGCCAGAAAACTGCTGGCCAACAAAACCGCCTACATTCCGGATGATATCGATGCAGCTATCCGGAAAAAATTCAATGTTCTGGTACCCAAACAGAACTGATGGGTTGATGAAATATGCAAAGGCGTGTAAAAGTCCGGTAAATCAGATGGGCAGCTTGGGTAATCATTCCGGAGGAAAGCGAATATGTGCGGTATTGTGGTCTATTACGGCAATGCCCAGAACCGGTTGACCCGTATTTTGACCGGGATGTGGGCCATTATCTACCGGGCGCCGGACAGCACGGGCATCGGACTGGTCGGCAGTGACCTGGAACCTTTGAAAATACGGCGGGCTCTGGGGTCGGTGGAAAACCTGATCGACCGGCTTATGCTGGATCCCGTGTTTGAGGAAACCGATCTGCAGGCCGGGGCATTCATGGCAGATGATATGGACAGCCAGGCCGGCTACATCGCCCGGTTCCAGAAACGGCTGCTGGCCCATGAAGGGTTTTCTTTCCATGAAGCCGCATCGTTTCCCACCTGGTCTCAGATGACAAACTTGCAGAATCCGGTCCAGGTGATGCCGGGCACCTGTGGAGACCCCCGGATCAGAAAAATCTTTGCCGTTGATTCCCCCAAGGCGCTCAAAGCGGCGATGGACTATCTGATCCAAACGTATGACCTGCCCGTGGCCGTGGTGGAAAAACTGATCCGAAACGAACTGGCCGTTCAGGTGGATGCTGCGGAAAAATCAGGTGCTCTGGCTGTAGATCCGGCTGATCTGTTTCATGAATTTCAGATTATCTTTAACCGGTATGCCTATGATGAGGCACCGGTCCGTCCCCGGCGGGTGGTCAGCAAACAGGGACAGAAAAATCCTTTTGCCAGAAAATATGTCTGGCATTTTCTTCGCAAAGTCCGGATCACTCTGCCTGCCGACTATACAACAGACGGCATTGCCCATCTATTCAGATACCTGGATGCCTGGGTTCTCAACGGCCTGACACCGGAGGCGGCAGAAAATATTCAATTGATTTTTGAAACCTTCTGGAAGGCCCAGACGGATCGTCCCGTGCGGCACTGGCAGATTCTTTACCGGATCGAGCGCACCTGCAATGTTTATGGCCTGGCTGTCACGGCCGTTCTGGCCCATTACCAGACAAAGATCTACATGCACCGGGCCCAGGCAGCCCCGGCCGGTGCATATCTGCCTGCGGGCCATGTCCCCGGCCCGACCCATCCGCTGCTGCTTTTGTCCATGGTTCAGCCGGTGATCGGCCAGGGCCGCTGGGCCCTTCAGTCGGCCATTTCCGTGCGCAACGCCCACCCCTTCATGGACCGTCAGAAGGTTCGTGCTGTGGTGCTCAACGGGCAGTTTGATTCAGACGTGGAGTCCCGGATCCACCAGTATGTCACCCGGGTGGCAAATATCGGGCTGCGTACGGAAAATTCCACGGAATTGTTTGCCATGCTCTGGGGGCATTATTTTGAAACGGCCTGGCATGAAAATCAGCGGTACAGGACCATTGAAGACCAGCATCGACTGGGACTGGAGGAATTGTCCATCTGCAGTCAGTCCATCGATTATACCATTTTCAAGACCCTGAGCAACAAAACCATCCATGACATCGATGAAATGGCGTTCATCAAAGCCGTGCAGGCCATGACCCAGTCCGGCGGGCAGTTTGCCGTATCCGGCATCAGCCGGGTGTCACCGGACCGGCTGTTTGTGGCGGCCCACCATCGGCCCGTGTATATTGTCAAGCGCCGGGACACATCCGATTTCATGGTGGTATCGGATATCAACGCCGCTTTGGGACTGTTTCCCCAGACCCTGATCCGATCCACCCGGGTGAAGCTGTTCAAGCTGATGAAAACATATTCAAAAAAATCCATGATCGTGGAATCCGATTTTTCAAGTATTGATTCCCGGCCGGAAAATGTCTGGTTCAGACAAGCCAAAAAAGAACTGCTCAAACCGTTTCTGGTGGATGTCTATGTGCTGGACCAGCCTGAAATTTTTGCCCGGATTCAGACAACCGCCGGTAAAGATGCGGTAATACGGCATCTGCAGATTCAAGATTTTTCCGGCAGGATCCGGTCCGACATCCGGCCCGAACAAACCTGGATTACGCCGGTATCGTTTCAAAAAGATTTCGGCAAAACGTTTTATGAAGAGCACCTGGACGAAATTCCCGGCCTGATGGGGGATATTGTGAACCGATACGCAGATACTAAACAATGTCTGCCCCGGTTCGATATCCGGCAGCGCCTGCTGGAAAGACGCTTCGGCAGCGGTCTGACAAATTTGAACCGGATCATTCTGGTGGGCACGGGATTCAGCTATATGGTGGCGGAAATCGCTGAAAAAACCATGGAGCCGTTTTTCCCCACAGTCAATCTGCTGGTGGCCGCTCCCCAGGATTTCGCTGATGTCAGAACTGCCATCAACCCGGACAGGGACCTGGTCGTCATGGTTTCCTGGTCCGGTACCACCTCGGATATGATCGATTTTGCCGGGGTGTTGCTCAAGCACCATATTCTCATGGTGGGCATCACGGAAAAACCGTTTTCAGACATGGCCCTGGTGGTGAGGAAAAGTGCCGGTGTCATCCCGGTATACAGCGGTGAAGAGGTGACCGTGGCCCCCTTGAAAAGTGCGCTGTGCATGCTGCTGACCCTGGATCTGTTTTGTCTGTCCATCTGCCTTGCCACGCCCGGCACCCGGGATGTCGTGGGTGAACGGGTCAAAGAGATCCTTCCGGTTCCGGCCCACCTGGACGATCTTTTTAAAAATCCGGATGTGACCCGTTTCTGCAAAGAGATTGCCGCTGCTTCCGGAAACTCGGTGCTGCACTATGTTGTGGATGCCTACCACGATGTGGGGGCTGCGAGAATCGGCGCATTGAACCTGGAACTTAATGCCTGGACCTCTTTGGGAAATGCCGTGGATTATTCGGAACAGGAGCTGTTTTTAAACTTTCCTGTGGCTGAAGACGAGTTCGTTCTGGTACTGGCCACCAGCCGTCACCGCCTGGATGAGGCGGTCCGGTTCATGGCGGCCCTGCATGAAACCGGCCGGACATTTTTTGCCATCACCTACCTGAACCGGGAACTGGAAGAGATTCAGCGGTTTGCCCAGCAGGTGATCCTGGTGCCCAAGCTGCCGGATCATTTTCAACCTTTTGTGGATCTGTCGGTTCTGTTTCTGCTGGGATTTTATTTTGGCCAGACCCATGGCAGACGGGCCAATGAAATGCCCCGGAACATGGCCAAATCCGTGACCGCCGGCCGGACCCGGAACGGCAAAGACCGGTCCTATTCAGATATTCTGGATGATATGGATCAAAAACAGGACAATCTGGGTTTTGGGATGTATCCGGTGGTACCCCGGTCCGGGTCCCTGTGCTGGCTGACGCTGGCATCAGATCCCGTTGAAAAAAGGTTTTATCAGGATCTGCTGGCACTCGGACGTATTCTGAATGAACCCGACGCATTTTCAGGGATGTTCTCTTTGCCTGAAGACCGGCCTGAAAACAAGGTGCTGGCCGGGCTGGCAGACCTGATTTTCACAAACCTGGCCGAAGACGGGGTATTGATTTTTGTTCCCATGGACAAGCAGGCGGAAGCCGGATGCATGAATCTGGCCAGATTGTGGGAACCGTTTCTGGGAATTCCCGTTCAGGTGGAATTTGCCGAAAAACTCAGAGGGGTCACGTTGGGAGACAGTCTGATGGTGGTGGTGGCGTCTCAGACACCGGCCGCGGAGAGGGTGTCTGCCGTGTTTGCCCGTCCGCATAAAAACATGGTATGGATCGGCCCGGAAAACACCGTGATCTCCGAAAAAAAAGATCAGAAAGTGCTTTTACAGGCATTTTATTTAAAACACCCGGATCTGTTTTGCCGGTATGAGCAGACCTATGTGGCGTTATCCCTGTTTTTTGCAAAAATCATGTCATATAAGTTCCCCGGCCGTGCCACCCGGTTTATTTCACATTTCAAGACGCTGTTGCCGGTTATTCAGACCCTGCTGGCGGACAGCGCCCTGCATCGCAGCATTCAGCAAACCCTTCATGAAAATCTGAGCTACAAGAAGCAATTGTTTCTAACGGGGATGCGGGGTAACTGCATTGCCTGGAAAATTGCATTTGCCGCAGCCCGATCCTGGGGCGTGGAAAGCGATCCTTTCGGGGTTTCCGCGTATTCCCATCTGGTTTTGGTGGATTGTCAGGTGCAGGAAAAATATCGAAAACTGGCACCCCGGGACCCCATGGTTAAAATTCATGGGGAAAAACAGGTTCGGGTATGGGAAACAAGGTATCTGGGCGGGGCATCTGTGGATGCGTTTTTATCCCGGACACCCATGCTGTTTTCGCCGGAAGCGGTCCTGCCGTTTTATGTGGATGATCAGTGGTATCTGCCCGTACTCAGACCGGAGTATGACACAGACAACGATTGTCTGATCATCATTGACGCCACCAGTGAGATGGGCTTTGATGCGGCGTTGGATGAACTGGCCACATTTGGTTCCCGTTATGCAAGAATGGTGGTCATCACCCAGCAGGGATTTGCCAAAGATGCCCGCCTGGCCAATTTAAAGAAATACCCGTTGAGCCACATCGTCATGGTGCCCGGCCCATTGGATAAACATGGTGAGCCGGGCATCATATCCGATTATCTGCTGCCCGTGGTCATCAGTCTGATGGGAGCGGCCATGAAATTTTTCAATCCCGCCGAAGCAGGACCTGAAAAACAGCGCAGACCGGATGGATAAAACAGGTCGTATCCATCCGGTCTGTGCTGTGTCGCGTATAAAATAAATGAACGGCTTGAAACCAATAACCGCTACAGGGCGGCCAGTGCTTCTTCGGCCACTGGTGTTTTCTTGACCTCGTGGGAGGCCAGCAGTGCTTTTGCCTTTTCATTGGACCGGGAGAACAGATCGGTTTTCCCGTCTTTTTCCCAGGAGTCAAACCGGGACCGGTTCATGAGTTCGGGCATAAGATGGGCCGTCCGAAAATTGGCAAAGGTGTGGGGATCGCTTAAAAATATCGCATTGTCCGGACCATTTGCCACCCGGTCGATCACATCCAGGGCCAGGGTCTGCTCGTTCACGGGGATCCCTTCGGCAAAAAATTTGGCCATGGCCACCAGTTCATCGGACAGGGTCAGCATTTCCAGGCTGGAGGTGTGTCCGGATTCGATATATCCCACATCGTGGATCACGTTGCACCGGGAGAGCAGGGATGTGATAATGGACAGCATGCCTTCGGCCCCGGCCTGGGCATCGATCACTTTGGAATCCGTGGATCCGGCAAAGGACCAGATGGGAATCTGGTAGAGTTCATCTCTCATGTCGGCGAATGCCGACTGGGTCAGGCTCCATTCCGTGCATCCATAAGAGACAACCGTGTGTTTCATGTCCAGCACGGACACATTGGGGGCGAACAGAAACGGGGCGCCCGGATTGGTGAGCTGATGGATCACCAGACCCACCAGATTTTCCGCAATGCCCTGGGCCATGGCCCCGGCCAGGGTCACCGGTCCCCCGCCACCGGCATTGCAACCTGAAGGCAGGCAGATGGGGATCTCTTTTTCCGCACAGAATACCAGTTTTTCCATGACGTTTTCAGGATAAAGCAGCGGGCTGATGGCTTCGGAATAGTTGAACAGAAACGGTTTTTTGCGCAGGATTTCTTCACCGCCCACCACGGCACAGGCAATGTCGTGAATCTGCCGGATATCTGTGCCGCTGTCTGCGATAAAACAGATGGGTTTATTGCTGTTACGCACCATTTCTTCAAACACCCGCACATAGATTTCCTCGATTTCCACATCTTCCGGGTTTCCCATGGACATGGAAAAATCCATGTTGGGCAGCGCATCCACCAGCCGGGCGAAGTTGCCCGTATCGGCGAGCACGGGGCGCCGCCTTTCACCGGTTTCCAGGTCTATGGTAAAAATCGTGTCAGACCCGGTGCCGAAGAAAAAGTTTTCCCCTTCCAGGGGCATGGCCAGGTTGCCGGTCTGATCATATATATCGAATTTTTTAGGGGCGGACATGACGGCGTTGTCCACCAGCGCTTCGGGCATGATCACCCGGTTGTCCTTGTCCAGAGTACAGCCATGATCCAGAAGCATCTCCAGAACCCCGTCATGTTCCATGCGGAATCCCGTGGTGGCCAGTATTTTCAAGGCCGCATCATGAATAGCCATGGCCTGTTTTTTATTAAAGACTTTCAACCGGGGTTGAAACGTGGTCACATCTTGTAACATAAAGGTTTTCTCCCTTTTTTTTTGGGTTTTAGGACGGTATTCAGTACGATCTGGTTGCTGATGATCGATCTGCTATTGATATTGCGCAATGAAGGTATCGGAAACAGGTTCCTGTTTCCTTCCCACCACCGCATAATAGTTCAACGGGGTGCCGTCCAGGCACAGCCGATGCTGATATCTTTCTTTTTCAACAATTTCCATGATATCGGAGGCCACCATTTCATCGATGAGTTTTGAAAAACCGGACGGGTGATTGTCCTGAAGAAATTCATCTTTGATGTTAAAGGCGATCCACCCGTCTTCGGAAATCAGGTTATATGCACTGGCAAACGCTTCCGGTGGAATGTCGTCAAACCCCAAGGCCGCCACGATGGACATGCAGTTGGGATCTTTTTCAAGGATTTTTTGTTCCACTTTTTCAGGCAGATCCGTGAGGTCTTCAATAAAATACTCATCATAAATGCCGGGGCGATCCCGTAATGTGGCCTCGACCGCCTCTTCAATAATATCCACACCAATGATGGTGTTAAAACCGATTTTTGCCAGTTCTTCTCCCACCATGCCGTTGCCGGCTCCGACATCCAGGGCCACCCGGTCTTGTGAATTAGAAGCATTGCCGTTCATGGCTTTTTCCAAAAGCCCGCACACGACCTGGGGTGACTGGCAGGCCAGTGTGTCGTAGAACAGGTTTTCATACAGACCGGGTATTTTATAAATTTCCCCGTAATCATGGGTGAGCAGTTCTCGGGTTTCCCCTTTGTAGGTGACGATAATTTTTTCTTTTCCCTGATCGGCTTTATCGACTTGCGGTAAAACAAATGAAAAATCTTTCATCTTTTTTCTCCCGTCGTTAAGATTATGTTAATAAATTCCGACCGAATGGGTTGGGCCGGGCATGAAACCGCTCCTGCAGCCGGGTATACCGGCAGAACACCGGGTGCTGTAAGGTTGCGAAGGTTTCATTTTGGTATTTACGCAGTAAAATATTTTCTGTTCAAAATATACAAACAAATAAATACCATTGATGAAAGGGCATTGTCAAGTCAATGGGGGTAAAAATATTTTCGGTCAGATGTTTCCGTTGGGAACGGACATGTCATCATCTGCTTCAATGAGATGTAACGGCGGAGTCGGTGAGGGGGAGGCCGGATCGGTCTGGGCCAGCATATCTACTAACAGTTCAAGCCCCCACATGAGCAGGGATACATCCTGGGAATTCATTTTTTCCAGTTTTTCCATAAACCGGTGATGGATGGGGGTCGGCGCATTTTCGAGAAAATTTCTGCCGGCCTGGGTGATTTCCACATGCACCTGGCGCCGGTCCTTGCTGATTCTTACCCGGTGGACCAGGTTCCGGCGCTCCAGACGGTCGATGATGCCCGTGACCGTGGAATTGTTGATGAAAACGATCTGGGTCAACGCGCCGATGGCAATGGGTCCGTGATCCGCAATTTCATTGAGGCAGATCAGCTGGGGCAGCGTGATTTTGTATTTTTCCTGCAGCTGTTTGGAATGCCTCGACATTTCCTGAATAATCTGGCGCAGCCGCATCATGATCTGCATACTGGTTTTGTTTTCCATGGTCACACACTGATCTGCCGGGCAAAGTCCAGGGCCTTGTTTTTAATGGCCGGGGTCATCGCCGAAGGTGTGGTGCAGTTACCGATAAACCATTCACCGGCATAATGGGTTTTGTGGGGTTTCTGCATCCGTTTGAACGCGGTGAAGGCCCCTTCCGCATTGTTGTCCCATCCGCCGGCACCCGTCATTAAAACAGCCTGACGGCGTCCTTCCAGCAACGAGGCGTGGTCGGTTTCATGGTACCGAGTATACAGGCTGTAGGTCCGGTCTATGACCGCTTTGAGCTGGGCGCTCGCTCCCCAGAAATACAAGGGAGACGCGTAGAGGATCAGATCCGCAGCCACCATTTGCGCCAGAATTTCCGGGACATCGTCTTGCTGGACACATCCCGGGGCATCAAGTACCTGTTTGCACTGGTTGCAGCCCATACACCCGTTCAAATGTCTGCCGTGAAGATACACCCGGGTGACATCATGGCCCATGCCCGTGAGGGCATCTTCCACCCACCCTAAAGCGGTGGCGGTATTTCCTTTTTTCCGGGCACTGCCCAGCAAGGTTAAAATGTTCATTTGGTTTCTCCTGTTAGCGGTCGATTCGGTTATTTTACGGAAACAATTGAAATTGTCAATTAAATTTACCAGAGACCCCCATCGGAAGGAAAAAATTATCAAAGTTGAAATGAAAAAGCACCCTGTTTTTTTTATTGACATGAAACAGGATTTGGACTGAAAATCAGGAATGTGATATATATAATATTTTCCACGCATTGAGTCAGACAAAAAGGAACGGTCATTGGGAAAAGACCATCAGAAGAAAAAATGATATGGTGACGGTTTTTTGTACCGCCCTGACAGGTCAATGATGGATTTGGGTATCCCCGGTCTGATGCCGGCCCATTGCTGCGGCTGTTCAGGATTTGTCGTTCCGGTATGTGAGTCAACCATGAATCTGGCATGGCACCTGCACAACCGGAACCGGTTTCCCGAATATGCCTGGATTCTGGCCCATGCCCAGACCCGGGCCAGGGGACGGCAGGGCCGGGTCTGGGTGTCCGAACCCGGCAGCCTGGCCGTCACCCTGCGGCTGCCGGATACGGCTGAAAACTTAGGCCCGCTGCTGTCCATGGCCACGGCCCTGCCCCTGATCCGGGCACTGGCAGACATCGATATTCCGGCCTGCATCAAATGGCCCAATGATATCCTGGTCAATGACCGCAAGGCCGGGGGAATATTGATTGAAGAAAAACAGGGTGTTTTCATGGCCGGGATCGGTATGAATATCCGGAACGCCCCTGAAAACAGTGTGATGGAGAATTTTTTTCATCTTCCGGCTGGATGTTTGAACATTTCTGATGTAAACTTATCCCTTTTTGACATATGGCGGTGTTTTCTGAAAAACATTTTGGATCGGTTCTCTGCGTTGACAGCAGACCCGGCCGCCGTCGTTCGGGAAGTGAATACCGCTCTGGCATGGAAAAATGAACCGGTCGTGCTGGAACATACCAAAATTTTTGATGGTCCCGCCATTGTTCTGGGGGTGGATGACCAGGGGCGCCTTGAGGTCAGAACAAATAAAGGCATTGTTCACATCCGTTCGGGAACCGTTACCCCCAGGGTGACATGATTGATGTATCAAGGAGCATGATATGGAAGCAAAAACATTTGAACAGGTGGTCAGGGAGATCAAGGGAAAAAAAATCCTGGTAGCCAACCGAGGCATCACAGCCCGGCGGATTATCCGTTCCATCCGCGAAGAACTCATGGCGGTTCCGGTTCTCACCGTGACCGATGTGGACAAAACCGCCCCCTTTACCTCCGGTGCCCAGGAACTGATGCTTTTAGGGGAAAATCCCCGGGCATACCTGGATATCGACCATATTTTGAAACTGGCCAAAGAACAGGATGTGGTGGCCGTGCATCCGGGATGGGGATTTGCTTCCGAAGATGCCGGTTTTCCGAAAAAATGCGCGGAAAAAGGGATCTTGTTCATCGGTCCGCCCACGGAACCCATGACCCTTCTGGGCAACAAGGTAAAGGTCAGAGAACTGGCCCGGAAATTGGATGTGCCTGTGGTTCCGGGTTCTCTGGACGCCGTGGAGGTGGCCGAAGCCCGGGAGATCGCCCTGGAGATGGGACTGCCGGTCATGCTCAAGGCCGAGGGTGGCGGCGGGGGCCGGGGCATCTATGAAATCTATGACATGGACCAGCTGGAAACCGCGTTTTCCAAGGCTGCGGTCCTGGCCCAGGCCTCTTTCGGCAATCCCAGAATTTATGTGGAAAAACTGCTCACCTCGGTGCGGCACATTGAAATTCAAGTTATTGCGGACCAGCACGGCAATGTATTTGCTTTTGACGAACGGGACTGCACGGTCCAGCGGAATCACCAGAAACTGGTGGAGATCACCCCGTCCCCCTGGCCGAAGATGACCGAAGAACTGCGGCAACGGCTTAAAGATTATGCCAAAGCCCTGGTGGCGGCCGTGGGCTATTATTCCCTTGCCACGGTGGAGTTCCTGGTGGATGAACACCAGAATCCGTATCTCATCGAGGTGAACACCCGGCTCCAGGTGGAGCACGGGATCACGGAATGCCGGTACGGCATCGACCTGGTGGAGGAACAAATTGCCGTGGCATTCGGGTCCACTTTGCGGTTCACGCAAGAAAAAACCCGGCCCGTGGCCCATGCCCTTCAGGTGCGCATCAACTGCGAAGACCCCAGAAACGATTTTGCCCCCAATGCCGGCCATATTGTGCGGTATATCTCGCCGGGAGGCCCCGGGGTCCGGCTGGATTCCTGTATTGCCGGCGGGTATGAATTTCCCTCCAACTATGACTCGGCCGCCTCGTTGCTCATTGCCCATGGTGATTCATGGGAAAAGACCCTGGCCGTGATGAACCGGGCGTTAAAGGAATATGTGATCGGCGGGCTGAAAACCACCATCCCGTTTCACCTGAAAATTATTGCGAATCCCGTGTTCAGATCCGGTGAGTATGACACCCGGTTTGTGGAGAAAACCCCGGGACTGATGCGGTATCAGGACAGCGAATCCGAAGCGTTGCGCCTGTCACGGCTGATCGCGGATATTTCTGCCATGGGATACAATCCCCATGTCCAGCTGTCCGACTACCGGGGTGTGTCTGACAAGCGGGTGGGAGCGTTCAACCCGGTGCTGCCGGCCCTGCCCCCGCTTCCGGCGTCCGGGCCTTATCCCCGGGGCGATCGTCAGGCTTTGATCGATTATGTCCGGGATTCCGGGATCGTTCATTTTTCAGACACCACGGCCCGGGATATCACCCAGTCCAACTCCGGAAACCGGTTCCGCCTGGCCGAAGACAAACTCATGGGGCCGTATCTGGACCGGTGCGGATTTTTCTCCCTGGAAAACGGGGGCGGGGCCCATTTTCATGTGGCCATGATGGCCAACATGACCTATCCGTTCAATGAAGCCAGAATGTGGGACCAGTTCGCGCCCCTGACGCCCAAGCAGATTCTGGTGCGATCCACCAATCTGCTGGGGTACAAACCCCAGCCAGGGAATCTGATGCAGTTCACCAGTGAATTCATCTGCGAGCACCATGACATTGTGCGGTGTTTTGATTTCCTTAATCATATCGATAATATGCGGCCCCTGGCCGAGGTGGTGATGAACTCCCGGGGCAATGTGTGGCAGCCGGCCGTGTCTTTGTCCTGGGCCAAAGGGTTTGATGTGAATCATTACATGGGGGTGGTGGCGGAAATTATCCGGCAGGCCGCGGATGTGGCCGGCGTATCCGCCCAAAAAGCCTGTTCCCTGTTTATTCTGGGTCTCAAGGACATGGCCGGGGTGTGCCCGCCCCGGTTCATTACCGCGTTGGTGACAGCGATCCGCAAACAGTATCCGGATCTGGTGCTTCATTATCACCGCCACTGCACGGACGGATTGTTTGTCCCGGCCGTGGGGGCCGCGGCCAAAGCCGGTGCCCATATCGTGGACACGGCCATCGGTGCGGCCGTGCGCTGGTACGGCCAGGGCGAGGTCTTGTCCACGGCTGCCTACATGGAAGAAGAGCTGGGGCTGAAAATCCGTCTGAACAAGGATATGATCCGTCACAGCAATTTTGTGCTCAAACAGATCATGCCCTGGTATGACCGGTACACGGCGCCTTTTTTCCAGGGCATCGATCATGACGTGATTCACCACGGCATGCCCGGCGGGGCCACCTCCTCTTCCCAGGAAGGGGCCATGAAACAGGGATACATCCATCTGCTGCCCCAGATGCTTAAATTTCTGGCCGGCACCCGGCAGATCATCAAATATCACGATGTCACACCCGGCTCCCAGATTACCTGGAACACCGCATTTCTGGCCGTGACCAGTGCGTATCAGCGGGGGGGTGAAGAAGAAGTCGATCATCTGCTGTGGATACTGGATGCCGTGATTTCCACGCCGGAAGATGAGATGGATGATACGTTGAAAGAAGAGCGGCAGGTGCTGTATAAAGACAGCAACGATGCCTTTAAAAACCTGCTGCTGGGGAAATTCGGGCGCCTGCCCCTGGGATTTCCCCCGGACTGGGTGTATGAAAGTGCGTTTGGAAAAAACAGTGCCAAGGCATTGTCTGACCGAACGGAATCCTCTCCCCTGGACGGGCTGCCATCCATAGATATTGAATCGGAAAAACAGGCCCTGGAAAAACAGATCAACCGCATCGCCACACCCGAAGAGCTGGTCATGTATCTCAACCACCCCGGAGACGCCTTGAAAACCATCCTGTTCCGTCAGGAATTCGGCAATCCCAACCGGGTGCCCCTGGATGTCTGGTTTGAAGGCCTGGTGCCGGGCCGGGAACTGTTTTTCACCGATACGGAAGGCAAACCCCATGCCATGAAAATTCTGGGCATTGAGTCCCCGGATGACAAAGGCATGGCTGTGGTGCGGTACACCCTGGATGCCGAGGTGTTCATCCACACGGTCAAGGTAGCGGATGCCGCGGGACCCGGGGCCGATACCATGCAGATGGCCGACCCGAACAACCCGTACCATGCGGCGGCCCCGTCCAACGGAGATCTGTGGATCATGTATGTCAAACCCGGGGATGTGGTCAAGGCCGGGGAAGAGCTGTTCAACATCACCATCATGAAACAGGAAAAAGCCGTGGTGTCCCCGGTGGAAGGCATTGTTGAAAGTGTTCTTAAAACCGCGGATTACAAATTCGACAAAAAAATGGTGCCTGTGAAAAAAGGAGAACTGCTGGTAAAGCTGGGGCCGGTGCCCCGAAAATGTGCGGCCTGTGATACACCCGTGGCGGACAAAGCGTACAAATTCTGCCCCCAGTGCGGTAAAAAAATCTGAAACGCTAAAATATCAGCGTAACCGTGGTGGCTCCGGAATTCAGACAGTCATCCGGCGTTGTGCAAAACCGGCAGCGCCGGATGTCACCGGGACAGGTGTCCGTGTCGGCCGGAATGAACCGGCACCGGGTAGCGTCAATGTCCAGGGTAAAATTATACCGTTCTGAAAACAGTTTGATGCGCAGCAGATCAAACCCCCGGCCCCCGGCATTGAATTCAAAAGGCTGCTTGGTGGTGTATTCGGATGAATCCGGCGGGGTAAAATAGTTTTCAAAAATCAGGCGCAGTTTTTCCGGGGTAAACCCGATGCCGTAATCCTGGATGACCAGGGTGGGACGGTTGTTTTTGGAGAACACTTGAATTTGGATTTTTCCACCGTCCGGTGTGTATTCCACGGCATTTCGGACCAGGCCCGTGACAATAATATCCAGGATCTCTTCAGGCATGTGCACAAGGTGCGTTTTTTCCAGACCGGTTTCCAGCGTGAGACGGCGAAAAGCAAAATCCGGAGCCAGGCGCTCTAAGTGCCGGGCCATGTATTGATCCAGATGAATGGTCTGCCGGGTCAGGCGATGGGGTCCGAAAATTTTCTCCACGGCCTGGCGCACCCCGGTCATCATGTCCGCGTTTCCGGTCCGGGTCTCGTCTTGGGCCTGGATCTCGGTGAGCAGGGCCAGTTCATCCACGCAGGCATCAATGAGCCGGGTGAGGATATGAAAGGCAGTGAACTGTTTTTTCTTGAGCAGGTCTTCCACTTCAAACTGAATATTCAGGATTCGCCGCAGGTTCCGCCGGGCCCGGCCGATGATGGTTTCGATTTTCTTGTCCCGGATTCCTTTGGCCGCCAATTTTTTTTCTAAGAGTTTCATGGCGGCATCCACCACGGATACCGGGGTCTTGAGCTCATGGGCCAGATGATTGATCACCTTGTCTTTGGCCTGATTGAGGATTTTCAGATCTGTGTAGGACTGCTCCAGCTCTTCATGGATCCGGGTGTTTTCAATGGGCAGGGCCACGGTGCTGGCCACCATCATCAGCTGATCCGTGTCCGTGTCGTCGAACTGGCCCTGAAGTTTGTTCACCACCGATACCACACCGATGACCCGGTCCTTGAGCTTGATGGGCACGGACAGCATGTTTTGGGCCACCAGATCAGTTTCCTCGTCCACCCGGCGCAGGTAAAAATCACATTGGGAGATATCCGGGATCAGCAGGGGTTTGCCGGTCTTAAAGACATGGCCGGACACTCCCTGGTCCGCCGGAAACCGGAGTTTCTTGAATTTGTTGCCGGATGCCGCATCCTTGAACCGGGCGGAGAAAAAATACAGCTCATCGGTTTTTCTGTCCGCCAGCAGGATGAACGCCCCTTCCACGTTCACCAGCTTCTGGATTTCCGCCGTGATGATGGTCACCAGGTCCCCGAGCTTGTGATAGGTGTGCAGGGCATTGGAGATGTCAAACATGATCCGGTTGGTTTTGGCCATGCGTTTTTCAAAGGTAATATCCCGTAAAATCAAAACCTGGCCCATGGGGGTGTCATCTTCATCGTACAGAATGGCCCCGTTGATCAGAATGTCCAGCAGCCGGCCGTCCCGGGTGTACCGCTGGGTTTCAAAATCCATGACCGTGCGGTTTTCATACAGCTGCTTCATGCCCTGTCTGGCCTGTTCCAGCAGGTGATCCGGGACAAAAGGGATGTTTTTTCCCCGGATCTCTGTCAATTTCCATCCAAACACCCGCTCAAAGGCCGGGTTGACATATTCAACGGTATTGTTCAAGGTAAAGGCAAACACGGGATCCGGCAGGAACCGGAGCAGGGTGTCCAGGCGTTTCTGGGCCAGCCGGGTTTCCTTGTACATCTGCCGGACCGATTTTTCCGATGCCGGTGATACCATTTTTCTTGCCCCTTTGTCCGGTTATGTTCCAGTCATTGTGTCAGTTGTCAAAAAGGTTGTATTTGAATGGCATTGGGGCCATATCGTGGGTGACCTGAAACCGGGTTTCATCCGCTTGAATCAGATCGGCAGGCACATGCAGGCGTAACCATCGCTCCTGGTTGGTAACCACGGGGAATCCATAGGGTTCATTGATATATTTCAACGGCTTGTCCGCTGCCAAGCGTTGTTCCACAAAGGTCTGGTGCTGAATCAGCCGCCTGGCTGCGGCCTGATCCGTGGGCAGCATCACACCCCGGACCGTTTTGTGAACCGCGGGGATCAGGTTTTTGTCCGCTTCATACCCCACACTGCACCGGCCCGCGGCCATGGCAGCGGCCATGGTGGTCCCCGTACCCATGAACGGGTCCAGCACCGGGTCGGTCAGGAGAGAAAACATGTTGATCAGGCGGTATGCCAGCTCAAAGGGAAAGGCGGCGCTGCGTTTTCTTTCCCGGGCATCGGCCAGGGTCTGGGTCGTGCCTTTGAGGTCAAACCATACATCGGAAAACCAGTGGTTTCGCTCTTCCCAGAAAATCGCGCTTTCTCTGCGCCGCTGTTTGTCTTCTGCGGTTTTGAATTCCCGCCTGCCGTTTTTTCGTAAAATCAGGATATATTCATGTTCCAGGGTGACATAAGCCCCGGCCGGGAGCATGCCCGATCCCATGAACTTGTTGGGGGCATTGGTCTGCTTGCGCCAGATGATGCAGGGCAGGCTGGTGAATCCAATCTGTGTGGCGGCGGACAGGATTCTTGCATGGTTGGTGTACAGGGCGAAATGGTCGTCAATGGTCCGGGTGGCATCTCCGATATTGATACAGGCAAATCCGCCGGGCTTAAGCACCCGGAAGCTTTCCTGCCACACCGGGTCCAGGAGCCGGTGCATGGCTTCGAACGCGGCCGGGCCGTCCCGTCTGGACAGACATTTTTTGACACTGGAATCCAATTTTTGAAACAGATTATCCCACATCTCGATCATGGGATAAGGCGGGGAGGTTACCATCAGATCGATACTGTTGTCTGCCAGTTGTGTCATGCGGCGGGCATCTGCGAAATGTATGGAATGGACTGTTTTCATAAGATTTTCTACCATGTTCCCGTGGGAATGTAAATCAATAAACTTGCAGCCCTTGTTTACTGTGCCCATGATATGGCCGGATCTGCTTGCAAATGGGTGAGGGGGTGATTATATTGACTCAAGCCAATTGGTGAAAATCGACAGAAACAGGAGTAAGGCATGGCAGTCGGATGGGCAAGAGACGGGGCGGTTCAGGAACAGATCGATGCCAGTGTGGCGGATGCGGTCAAACAGGCCAGAGATCGGCTGGGCCGTGGTGAAAGCAGAACCCATTGCGACGTGTGCGAAGAGAAGATCCCCGAGGCCCGGAGAAAGGCCCTTCCCGGAGTCAGACTGTGTGTCCATTGTCAATCGGAAATGGAGAAAAACGACTCCGGGGTCCGTTTGTTCAACCGCCGGGGCAGCAAGGACAGTCAGCTGAAATAGGGGTAATCCGGTCATTGATCCGTTTGGTCTGGTACCGGATCAGAACCGCCGTGACCGCCAGCAGCAGCGCCAGCCCGCCCAGGGCCGGGGTGAAATCATGGAACCTGTCAAACATAAACCCGGCCAGGATCGGAGACAATGCCGCCGGGATATTGGCGGTGAACAGCCAGCCGTAAACCCGGGAAACATGCTCAGATCCCCAGCTTCTGGCCGCACTGGACACATAAATCACCAGAACCCCGCCATAATTGAATCCCGTGAACAGGGCAAACGCCCAGAACCCGGGAACCGATGCGGCCAGAAGCGGGGTTGCTGCCAGCACAAGTGCCTGGCAGATCAGGTTGGCCTGGATGGCGGACGCAGCCGAAATCCGGTCAAAAATCATCCCCCAGATTACCCGGCCGGCGGCATTGGCCAGGGCAAACAACGACACGGCTGTGATACCGATCTGGGCCGTATCGCCGGTATTGTGAAAAATTTCCTTGAGGTTGGCGTTCACGGCAAATCCCGCAGCCAGTCCCATGAACATGGCCAGATACAGTAATTTGAAATTGGCATGCCCCAGCACCTGCCCCGGCCGGAGCATTGACCGGGACCTGGGTTTTGTTTCAGATGCGGGAAACCGCATCACACTGCCGGCCACCCCCACCAGACATAAAAACAGGATGCCGAACACAAAAAATGTCTGAAACGGGGTATACCCCAGACGGGTGATCAGAAAACCGCCGGCCTGGCTCACCAGCGCGGCCCCGCCTCCGAATCCGGCCACGGCAATGCCGGTGACAAGGCCTTTGGATTTCGGAAACCACCGGATACACACGGCAATGGGCACGATATAGGCCATGCCGGCGCCAATGCCGGCCAGACCGCCGATTCCCAGAATGGTGAAAAAAAAGTGATGACTGCCCAGTCCGGCCAGGATCCAGCCGCCGCCGAACAGCAATCCCCCGGCCATGGCGCTGATGCGGGGACCGATTCTCGGCAGCCATCCGCCGGCAAGCATCATGGTGAAAGGAAAAACAAAATAAAACACGGTAAACGGCCCCTGAACCGGCCCCTGGGCCAGGCCGGTGATATCTCTGAGGGGCTGGACATAAACGCTCCAGGAATAGGTGGCGCCCAGGCACATCTGCATGATCACAGCAGAAACAAGGATCAGATATCTCATAAAAGAGGGCGCCGGATTGTGCGGATCACGTTAATTGCCGGTGCGGTCCGGCAGAACCGCTGCCAGGGCCTGTATCAGTTTGTCCACATTTTCCGGCCGGGCCGTGTGTCCCATCAGGCCGATGCGCCAGATTTTGCCGGCCAGAGGCCCTAATCCTCCCCCGATCTCGATTTTATATTCGCTGAGAAGCCGGGTTCTGATTTCTGCATCATCCACCCCTTCCGGGATACAGACGGCATTGAGCATGGGCAGGCGGCAGGAGGCATCCACCTGCATACGCAGGCCCAAAAGGTCCAGTTCCCGGACCAGTTGAAGGTGGGCTGCCATGTGCCGTTCAAACACGTGGGATTCCCCTTCATCAAGGATCAGACCAAGGGCCTGGTAAAGCCCGTACAGCATGTTGACCGGCGCAGTATGGTGATAGGCCCGGGTGGCCCCTTCCCAGTAGTTCATGATCAGGCTTAAGTCCAGGTACCAGTTGGGAACTTTGGTTTTCCGGGCCTGGAGCGCTGCCACAGCGGCCGGAGAAAAAGACACGGGTGACAGGCCCGGGGGACAGGACAGACATTTCTGGGTGCCGCTGTAAAACACATCGATCCCCCAGTCGTCCATGAGAATTTCCATCCCGCCCAGACTGGTCACGGCATCCACCAGAAACAGGGTGTCTTTGTCTTTGAGCAGAGCCCCGATACCGGGCACCGGATTCAGCACCCCGGTGGAGGTTTCCGCATGGACCACGGCCACCAGTTTGTAGGATTTTTTCGACAATTCTTTCTGTACCACATCCACAATCACCGGGGTACCCCAGTCAAATTCCAGGGTATCCACCTTTGCCCCCAGCCGGGTGGCCACATCCTGCATGCGCCGGCCGAACACCCCGTTGATCAGGATCAGGACTGGATCATTTTTTTCAATGAGGTTCACAAAACAGCATTCCATGCCGGCGGAACCGGTTCCGGAAATGGGAAGGGTCAGCTCGTTTCGGGTGTGCAGCAGGGTTTTGAGCTGCTGCTTGATGGTATCCATGATTTTTATGAAATACGGATCCAGGTGCCCTAAAGTGGGTTTTGAAAGGGCCGCCAGCACGGAAGCGTCCACACAGGACGGACCGGGACCCATGAGGGTAACCGGCTCAATGGTTTGCAACAGATCGTTCATGACAAAAATCCTTTTAATCAGCCCGTGGGCAGCATCATGCGTTGATCTCCCCGTTCCATGGCCAGTTCCGTGAGCTTATCCGCCGGAATATGGCACAGGATCTTGTGCCCGTTGGGCAGCCTTTGAAACCGGGGCTTTTCCTGTTCACAGATTTTACCGTTGTCCGGCAGTACCGATTTTCTGGGACACCGGGTATGGAAACAGCAGCCGGACGGCCGGTTGGTGGGGCTGGGCACATCTCCGGACAAAATAATGGACTGGCGCTTGGCTGTGGGATCGGGAATGGGAACCGAAGACAGCAATGCTTCGGAATACGGGTGATACGGGGGCGGATAAATGGAGGCCACCGGCCCGAACTCCACGATTTCTCCCAGATACATCACGGCCACAAAATCGGAAATAAACCGCACCACGCTCAAATCATGGGCAATGAAGATCATGGTGGACCCCATGTCTTCCTTGATTTCATTGAGCAGGTTCAAAACAGCCGCAGCCACGGACACATCCAGGGCCGATACGGGTTCATCGCAGATGACCAGAGACGGCCGGCTGGCCAGGGCCCTGGCAATGCCGACCCGCTGTTTTTCCCCGCCGGACAGCTGCCGGGGATACCGCTCATAATAATAGGCATCCAGTTTGACGGCCCGCAACAGCCGTTCCACTTCCTTGCGCACTTTTTTCCGGGGCACGGTTTTGAACTTCTGGATGGGCCGGCCGATCTGGGCCCCGATGGTGTAGGAGGGATTCAGGGTGGAATCCGGGTTCTGGAACACCATCTGCAGTTCCCGGATCAATGACAGATCCCGTTTCTGGGCCGGCAGGTTCAGATCGATGCCCATGAGTTCCACGCCGCCGTCCGTCAGTTCCTCCAGGCCGATGATGCCCTTGACCAGGGTGCTCTTGCCGCAGCCGGATTCCCCCACAATGCCCAGGGTGGTGCCTTTGAGAACCTTCAGCGACACATCGTCCACGGCCTTGACATGGGATTTTTTCTCCAGACCCAGAATGGCCTTCAGAGACGGGTTCTGTTCCGGATACCACAGCTTCATGTTGCGAATGTTGAGCAACGTGTCCATGGAGGAAAAATCGTCATCCCCTTCGATTTGAACCACGGCCCCGCGCTGTCCCCGGGCATAGTCGTCATAAGGGACTTTCAGGGTTTCTCTGCCCAGAAAGCACCGGGACACGTGATCGTCGGATATGGAGACCAGTTCCGGATGCCGGGAGGTGCAGTGGGCGGTCAGGCTTTTGTCCTCCAGGTGCCGGCCTTCGATACGCCAGTCACACCGGGGAGCGAAAATACAGGCATCCAGATCCCTTTCCGCCGGATCCGGGACCCGCCCCCGGATGGACCACAACCGGTTGTTGGACAGGCTGTCCCCTAAGCGGGGGACGCAGCACAACAACCCCCGGGTGTAGGGATGGGCCGGGTTGGCAAACAGCTTTTCAATGGGACCCTGTTCCACCATTTCGCCGGCATACATGACGCACAGCCGCTCACTCACCTTGGCCACCACGCCCAGGTTGTGGGTGATAAAAATGATACCGGTGTTAAAATCTTTTTTCAGGTCCTCTACCAGGTCCAGGACGGCGGCTTCCACGGTCACGTCCAGGGCCGTGGTGGGTTCGTCCATGATCAGCAGCGACGGGTTGTTGAGCAACGCCATGGCGATCACCACCCGCTGCTGCTGGCCCCCGGAGATCATATGGACATACCGGTTCATCACATTGGCGGCATCCGGCATATAGACTCGTTCCAGCATGGCGATACACCGGTCCCAGGCCTCTTTTTCGCGCATGTCCGTGTGGGCCGTGAGCACTTCCGTCAGCTGGGACCCGATGGTCAAAGACGGGTTTAACGCCTGCATGGGATCCTGGTATACCATGGAGATGTTGTTGCCCCGGATTTTGCGCAGTTCCGCCTTGGGGGTGCCTACCATTTCTTTGCCCATGAATTTGATGCTGCCTCCCACCACTTTGCCGTTGGACCCTAAAAAGTCGAGAATGCCGAAGGCGATGGTGCTTTTGCCGCATCCGGATTCCCCCACCACTCCCACAGTCTGTCCCTGTCTGACGGTGAAATTGACACCCCTGACCGCAGGAACCAGTTGTTTTCGGGTCTGATAGGAAATGGCCAGGTCTTTGACCTCCAATACGGGTTTGTCTGATGAATGTTCCATAGGATCGCTTTCGTTGTCAGGGCCCGGCAGCACGGCTGCCGGGCCAAGGGTTACTGATATCTCATGGATTCTTCACGAATCCCGTCTGCCAGCAGGTTGAGCCCCACCACCAGCGAAGCGATGGCAAGGGACGGCCACAGGGCCGCATACGGGTTGCCTGTCAGGATAAACGCCCGTCCTTTGGCAACCATGGAGCCCCAGTCCGGTGATGGCGGCGGCATGCCCAGGCCTAAAAATCCCAGGGTTCCCATGGCAAAGATGGCATACCCGATCCTGAGCATGGCATCGATGATGATGGGTCCTCGGGTATTGGGCAGAATTTCCACAAACATGATGAACCAGGCACTTTCCCCCCGGGTTTCCGCGGCCCTTATATATTCACGGGTTTTGATGTCCAGGGTCAGGCTTCTGACCAGCCGGGCAATGCCCGGCACCCCCACAATGGAAATGGCAATGACCACGTTGACGGCGGATGCCCCGATGGCCACCACGATGATCAAATAGAGCAGGATGACCGGGATGGCCATCATGGCATCTAAAAGCCGCATGACCAGCTCATCGATCCATCCGCCTTTATAGCCGCCGATCAATCCCAAAGTGGCACCGATCATCAGGGCCACCACCACCCCCCAGATGGCCGTACCCCCGGGCAGAGAGATGTTTTCCGATACGGGCAGCACCACCAGTACCACCCGGGCGCCGTAGATCAGCCGGGTCCACAGGTCCCTTCCCAGCTCGTCCGTGCCCAGGATATGTTCGGCGGACGGCCCCTGGTTGGGGGCTTTCCAGTCCTGTTCAAAGGGGGTGTACGGGGTGAGAAACGGGGCAAACAGGGCCACAAACACCCAGAACAGGACAATGACCAGTCCCACCATGGCGATTTTGGAACTGAACAGGATGGCGAACATATCCTTGAGCTGTACTTTTTTGGTTTTTTTTGTAGTTTGGGTTTCAGCTGTTTCAGGCATACCGTATCCTCGGATTCAAAAAGGTATAGATGATATCGGCCACCAACTGGGTGCCGACGGCCACCAGGACCATGATCATGGCACCGGCTTCCAGGGCGTTGAAATCTTTATACAGCGCTGATTCCAGCAGATAGGCCCCCAGTCCCGGGTATCCGAACACCACCTCCACAATCACGATCCCCCCCAGCAGCCAGTTGACATGGAGCATGATCACGGTGATGGGGGCGATAAGCGCGTTTTTCACGGCATGTTTGAACACCACCTGTTTGTAGGGCAGTCCTTTGAGAAACGCGGTTCGGATATAAGGCGCTTTCATGACCTCCACCATGGAAGCCCGGGTGATACGCAGGATATACCCCAGTTCGATCAGCGTGAGGGTCAAAACCGGCAAAATCAGCATCATGGGTTTTTCCCAGGGGGCGGAGGTGCCTAAAACCGCCGCACCCGGCAGCCACCCCAGCCACACGGAAAAGATCAGGGTCAGAAAAATACCCGTGGCAAATTCGGGCACCACGGAAAACATCATGCCCCCCACGGACAAAACCCGGTCCTTGAGAGAGCCTTCCTGGAGTCCGGCAATGAGACCCAACAGCAGGGCCAGGGGCATGACAATGACAAAAGCGGTCCCTGCCAGCACCACAGAGTTGCGCAATCGGGTCCACAGGCTTTTGTTCACGGGCCGGCCCGTGCGAAAGGAAATACCCGGATCCCCTCTGACAAATCCTTTTTTCAACGGAATATAGTCTTTGGGGCCCCCGGAACTTTCCATCCACCCCTTGCCCATGACAAACACAAACATGGTTTCGGTTTCACCCTTGACCCAGCGGACGGCATGATTCTGGCGGTCAATTCCCCAGAATTCCTGTTTGCCGTCTTCAATGGTTTTCCATCGGTCATTGTCCACATATTCGGTTTTTTCACCGTCCGGTGTGATGTTGATGGCCACCAGGTCGTCTCCGTCCACTTTCCAGCGGATGGGGGATCCGTCTTCCTTGACGGCCCACCATTCTTCAAACCCTTCTTCCGTGGTAATCCGTTTCAGGGGCATACCGATTTTCTTTTTAGCCACCCAGTCATTGCCCGCAATCCAGTGCAGATACCGGACATACATGGGCTGGTCCAGGCCGTTCTGGCGAATGAATGCGGCTTCCTGTTCCGGGGAGATAAAGGCTCCGAGCACATTTTTGGCGATATTTCCGGGAGAGGATTCTGCAATGATGAAAACGGCCAGAGACACCAGAATCATGGTCAGCAGCAGCAGAAAAAAACGGCGGAGTATAAAAACAATCATAAAATCCCTGTCCTTATTTTAAGGGTGCCCGTACGCAGAAGGATGCGCACGGGCGACACAGGTTTTTGATCTAGGCTAAAGACACATCGTTGAACAGCATGAATCCATTGGGATGGGCTTCCAGCCCTTTGACATTGCTTCTGGAGACCATCCAGACGGCCCGCCAGTAGCCGATGCCGATGGAACCCCGGTCATACTGGATTTTCTGGAGTTTGCAGAACAGTTTTCTGCGTTCGTCCACATCCAGGGTGCCATTGGCTTTTTCCAGGATCTCGGAAAATTCCTTGTCCACCCACCGGGTCTCGTTCCAGGCCGCGGGCTTTCCGTCCGCGTCCGCCTTGTAGGCCAGGTTCAGGACCATGGTGCCCAAAGGCCGATGGGTCCAGGGGGTGATGCCGAAATCCACTTCCGTCCATTTTTCCCAGTACTGGCTGTTGGGCATGGTCTGTAAATTGATCTTGAATCCGCCGGGCATGGCATCCTGTTTGAGGATTTCTGCATACCGGACCACATCCGGCCATCCGGAACCCACTGCCAGGTTGACTTCCAGCCCATCGGGATATCCGGCTTCGGCCAGCAGCTTTTTGGACGCTGCAGGATCATATGCCGGAATGGGCATTTCACAGTATTCCGGGTGCAGCTGGTACACATGGAAGTCCTGTCCTTCCAGTCCCTGTCCCATGTAGGCCAGTGCCAGGATTTTTTCATGGTTATGGCATTTTCTCATGGCCAGGCGGACCTTTTCATTGTCCCATGGTTTAAGATCCACCCGCATGCGCAACACCCGGGCCGAGGCCGTGGGGGCCGCCAGGATGTTGATTTCCGGATCATCTTTGAGGGCCCGGAAAATGTCGGTGCCGCCGATATCGGACAGATCGATGAAATCGATGTCTTCGCTCTTGATGGCCGAAATCATGGGGGCGGTTTCCGTGCCCATGTCCAAAAACTGCATTTCATCCAGGTATGGCAGGGGTTTGCCGTCCACACCTTTCTGCCAGTAGTCGGACCGGGCCTTGACCACGGCCAGTTCGCCTTCCCGGTAGGTTTCCAGGGTATAGGGGCCGGTGCCATGGGGCGCTTTGAGGAAATCGCCTTCAAAGGTCCGGTGATTCAGCACCTGGGCCGGATACTGAAAAAAGTCCTCGGGAATGGAGATGGTGGGCACTTTCAGGTGCAGTATGATTTGATAGTCATTGACCTTCTCGATATTGTTGCTGCTCAGATAACCGTCCACAAGCCCTTTCATGGAGGAACCCACGCTTTCGTCCAGCCACTGGTTCAAGGTGAAGATGACGTCATCGGCATTGAACGTATCCCCATTGTTGAACGTGACCCCTTGTCTGAGGTTCAGGGTCCAGGTTTTCAGGTCATCACTGGCTTCCCAGTTTTTCAGCAGATAGGGATGGGTGATGTTTTTGCCGTCGGTCAGGGTCAGATATTCCGCCACCTGACGGGTGACATTGGATGCGGCAATCCAGGAATAAGTGGCAGGATGGGCGATTTTCTGCAAAGCGGTCGCCACTTTCAGGGTACCGCCGCGTTTGACGTTTCCGGCAAAGGCTTTGGCGGTCCAGGAAAGACCGGCCATCTGGGTGGCAGTGAAAGCAGATACCCCCAGCAATGTGGAGTATCTGAGAAATTCTCTTCGGGAAAGTTTGCCTTTTTCCATGTCACTTTTTAAGTCGTGCACGGCCGGATGAATTCTTTTTTCCATACTTACCTCCTTATTTGTCTTAATCGATGATGCTTGTCATTCCATACAAGCGACTGGATCTCTTTCTTTTGCTTATTTTCCTTTTATTACATGTCCTTTGGATTAATGCAAATTTTTGAACCAATTTTTTTAGAAAAATAAAAACCTATCCTTTTTCTTGTTTTGCCAGAATTTCTTTTTCCCCTTCTTTCTTAAGCCGGTCCAGCTCCGCCATTACCTTGTCACTCAACGGATCCGGCTTATGGGTCTCCATGATGGACCGGATTTCTTCCTGGACCCGCTGGTCCATGGTGGGACAGCCGGAATTTTTCCAGGCATCGATGGTCTGGCGGTTGAGCAGCTTTGACACAGACAGCTCCTGCTTGAAATGGGCCAGTGTATGTTTCTGGGTGATGAAATGCCCGCCCGGGCCGACATCTTCGATGATCTGTCGGGCCAGGGTGTCTTTAGTGACGGTGATGCCTTCCACAAACCGCTTGGTCATGCCTGCAATCTCGTTGCCCATGACCAGCTGTTCCAAAGAGCAGGCCATGCCCGAGGCCATGTATCCCACGTCATGGATCAGGTTCAGACCGGACAGTCCCTGGGCCAGGATGGAAAACGCGCCTTCCAGCCCTGCCTGGGCATCCAGGCATTTGGAATCCGTGGCACCGGCCAGGCCCCAGGTGGGCAGATCAAATGATTTGGCGATTTCCGCCTGGGCTGCAATCCCTAAGCTGTTTTCCGGGGCCCCCATGGTCATGAGCGCAGTTTTCATGTCCAGGATTCCCACATTGCCGCTCATGGCCACGGGGCACCCGGGTTTTCGCAGCTGGGCAATGGTGATGTGGACCAGGGCCTCGGCCGTGATCTGCACCAGCATGCCGGCCAGAGTGACCGGGCCCGTGGCACCGGCGGACACGGTGGAACCGGGCAGCTGGGGCATGAACCGGTCGGCTGCAATGAGGATCCGGTCCACCACGTCATCGGGAAAAAACAGCGGGGCAATGGCTTCAGGATACAGGATCAGAAACGGTTTTTCCCGCAGCCTGTCCTGCCCCCCGGCAATCACGGCCGCCATTTCATACACATATTCGCATCCCAGCGGTGAGTACCCGATAAACGCCGCCGGTTTGACGGTGTTGGCAAACAGGGCCGGAATTTCGTGGACTTCCGCGGCCGCGCCCGGCACATCCTGGGAAGATCCCATGGGCATGACAAAGTCGATATGGGGCAGGGCATCCGCGACTTTGGCCCCCAGGGCAATGTCATTGATGCTGGTGGGCCGGATCTCTCCGGTAAAGGGATCCCGGTGGTTGGGGCTGGCCGTGGAGGTGCCGTAGTGGCTTTTTTCCCCTTCCACTTCCAGGGCCCTTCGGCCGTTCCGGTCATAAATGGTCCATCCTTTGGGGGCCGTGGCCACACATCCCTGGACGATGTATTTGGGGATTTTGATGGTATCGTCTCTGACCCATGCCCCGGCCTGGGTCATCATTTTTTTGACTTGGCCGTGCCGGCATTTGAATCCGACTTTTTCAATAATATCAAATGCCGCCTGCTTGATTTCCCAGATCTGATCGTCGGTCAGAATCCGCATGCTCACGGCCCGGCTTCTGGTAGTGGAGGATTGAATCACGCGCGTTCCTTTCAAAAGTATGTTTACATCATTGGTTCTGTTGCTTTCATGGGTTCTGTTTTTTTCATGGCATCCGGGGCCGGCGGCACCCCGTTTTCGTCCCACCCCATGGCCTGATAAAATTCAGCCAGCATGGCCGTGAACGATGTTCTGGTCAGCCCGGAAGGGTTGTCGTTTCGTGAAAAAAACATGTCCGGGAGATTATCTGAAACGGGGGTTTGGGCGTGGCGCAGATTGAAACGCCTTTCCATGGCCGCGATTGCCAGGCCCGTATCCGTCAATTGTTTCAATGAGACATGGGTATCTGCCAGGGCATTGACCAGAGCGATTTCCGGTTCCAGGTTGAACGATTTCAGCAAAGAGAGGACCGGGACTTTGCAAAGCCCTATCGTATCCACCAGAATATTGGTGACCACGGCTTTGCGGATCAGCCGGCCTTTGGCCTCAGTGGCATGGATATCCACGGCCAGGGCGGTTCCGAACTCCTTGATGGCCTGTTCCTTGGACCAGCTGTATTCCAGGGAGGCATACACATTGTTGTAATCCCCGCCCCGGCTGGACACGGCATATCCTAAGGCCGTTCCCATAATGGCGTTAGGATGGTATGCGGTCAGTTCCAGGCCTTTGACATGGGCGGCCCGTGCGGGCGCGCCATCCCCGATCTGTTTTGCGGCCTGCCGGACCCCTTTGGACAGGATCCGGCCCAGCGGGGTGGTGCCGTCGACAATCCGGTGAATCAGGATTTCCATGGTTTGGGTATGGCCCCAGGACAGATCCAGGTCCTGTTTGAGCGCATCCGGCATCAACCCTTTCTCGTTCAGGTCCATGGCAAATGCAATCACCGATGCCGTGGATGTGGTGTCCACGCCCAGCCGGTTGCACAGGTTGTCCAGCCGGATAATGGCCGCCATGTCCGACAGTCCGCATTTGGGACCGAAATTGATGACCGGTTCAAATTCCGGCCGGGTGGACACCTCTTCCGGTTTTGCCGGATCCATCACCAGATCGGCCTTGCACTGGACCGGACACTTGGCGCACCCGGACGACCGGACGATCTGTTTTGCCAGGTTGCGTCCGTCAATGGATGAGATGTCAGACACACCGATTTCTGTGTAATTTTTGGCACCCATGATACCGAACTCATTGACCCATGACAGATAACCGGCCCCGCCATATTTGGAGAAGAATGAAAATTCCGGGGCGGTTTTCACCAGATTGACATATGTTTTCACGGCCTGTTTTTTGGGGGGGGTGTCGGCCGGCAAATGTTTGTGGGACCCTTTGGCAATCACAACCGCTTTCAGATGCTTGGCCCCCATGACTGCGCCCAAACCCGTGCGGCCGGCGGCATGGTCTTTTTCCGTCATGATGGCGGCAAACCGGACCTGATTTTCACCTCCCGGCCCGATGGTCAGGATTCGGACTTTTTCAGGTGCATGGATTTGCCGGAGCCGGTCCTGGACGGCAAACACATCCAGTCCCCACAGATCTTCGGCCGGCATCAGTCTGGCGGAGGTTTCATCCACATACAGATAGACCGGCTCAGGGGATGCACCCCGGATGACAATGGATGCCAGGTTGCAGGACCGCAGCCAGGCACCGACATATCCGCCGATGTTGGCACTGCCCAGAATCCCGGTCAGCGGGGATAATGCATTCACATGGAGCCGGGCGCTGCACGGGGCTGCGGAACCGGTGAGCAGGCCTGCGGAAAACAGCAGCCGGTTCTCCGGCCCTAAAGGATCGATACCGGGTTTCAGGTGGCGATACAAATACCAGGCATTGAATCCTCTGCCCCCCAGAAACGGCAGCGCGTCATCCGGGCAGTCATCCCGCCGGCATATCCGCCGGGTCAGGTCTACCATCAAAAGCCTGCCGAAACGGTTGAACGGGATCATGGCGTTTTGTGTCCGGTTGTCGTGTGTGTCCTTGGGAAGGGCGCTGCCTGCTAGGGTATTCATAAATAAAACTTGTATCATTTTAACGTGTTAAGATCAAATCGTTTCTGCCTGATTTTTTCAACGCTTGCATCCGTTTCCTGATCATCAATAACTGGCAAAAAATTACCTGAAGGGTTCTCCAATACCCGGATCATAGGTGCTCAAGCATTTTTCGGGCAAAATAAGGCAGCACAAAAGCGGCTTTGTGAATTTCCGGGGAATAGTATTTCAATTGTTCCTGAATCCCGGGATCGATTTTTCTTGCCGGCCGGGTCAGGTCCGGTCCCAGTGATCCCAGGCAGATACCGATGTTTCCGCCGGGGTAGGTGGGCACCATAAAGCTGGCATAGGCCTGACGATCAAACAAATCCCGGGTGATTTTCGCCAGGTTGATGACACAGTCCTTGTGAAGAAAAATGGATTCCCCCTGGGTGGCGATAATCCCCCCGGGTTTGAGGGCATTTTTCAGGCATTCGTAAAACGGTTGTTTGAACAGCACCTCTCCGGGGCCGATGGGATCGGACGAATCCACAATGATCACGTCATACACACCGGTTTTTTCCCTGACAAACGCGGCCCCGTCTCCGATGAAAACGTTCACCCGGGGATCGTCAAATCCACAGGCCAGATCCGGTAAAAACTGTTTGGACACCTGGATCACCATGTCATCGATTTCACAGAAATCCATGGTTGTGACACAGGTATGGCGGCCCGCTTCCCGCAAAATGCCGCCGTCTCCTCCGCCGATCACCAGGATGGTTTCAGGATTGGGATGGGCAAACAACGGAACGTGCGCCAGCATCTCCTGGTAACTGAATTCGTCGAACTGGGTCAATTGAATGATGCCGTCCAGGGCCAGCATTTTTCCATGATTCTGGGTCTCAAACACCTGGATATGCTGGAACAAGCTTTTTTCATCATACAGAATATTTTTGATTTCAAGGGACAGGGCCATGCCGGGCCACATGGGGCAGGTTTCATAAAACCAGCCGTCTTTGACATGTCGGGTGTGTTTCATTTTTCAACTCCTTGTTGCACACATGTGTCAAGTCTGCCCGCGCTTGCCCGGAAACCGGTGCAAAGGGTTCGGTTTCCGGATCGGCGGGCGATCTGAATTACTGACGTAACGCCAGCTGCATTTTGTAATGACCGCCTTTGAAAAACGACATGGCAAACTCCGCCACCTCCCGGGGGTCGTAAAATTTGCAGCTGAACACATCCAGGTAAACGGTATTGTCGGCATTGGCAAAATGGCCGGAAATCAGGGAGGTTTCAATCAGCTGGGTCATGCTGAACCCTTCCACCCGCTCATCTTCGCCAAAATGGACCACCTGGCACTCGCCGAACCGTTTCATCTCGATTTTGTCACACAGTTCATGCACAAACTGTTTGATTTTGTCGGCATCCCGGATGATGTCCGGATCACTGTCATAGATATCGATGGAAGACAGAACCCCCCAGGGGTTTTTCTGCTCATAATCCTTTTTCCAGGAAATGGGGTGGGTGTTTGAATGTTTCAGGGTCTGTCCAATATGCTGTTTCGCAAAAGGCTTGGAGATAATTCCCCGGTTCTGATCCGAAGAGATCAGCACATTTTTTGATTCAAACGATTCTTTCATGGAGGTAATGGCGGCTTCCAGGTTGATATTGTCACCACAGGTGAAAATGTCCACGGCCGCATAGTCATGCTCCGGCCAGGCGTGGATGGTGAAATGGGATTCCGCGATCACCACCACACCGCTGACGCCCTGGGGCTCAAATTGATGGAACGAGGAACTGATGATGGTGGCATTGCTGTCCTTTGCCGCTTTCAGCAGGGCGTCTTCAACACGGACCGCATCCAGAAAGGCCGTGGCGCCGCATTCATAGTATTCAATGGTCACCTGCCGTCCCAGGGCAAAAAAATTATTGTCCTGGACATCACCGGTCATTTTAAGGTTTTTGTTCAGCATGGGTGTTGTCTCCAAAAATGTTAATACGCATCCGGGGCAGGCTGCATGATGCAGAAACATGCCCGCAATTGATTTTAAATGAATTTTTTGTTCAGTGTTCTGATCTGGAAGATTGAAATAAAATTCGTCAACCCCAAATCAGGCCATTGGTTTTTTTAAAACAGGGTTGCCGGAAATATGCGGATGATGGAAAAGCAGGAATAGAGACGTGTGAGTTAAAGAAAAAAAGCGTTTGTGCAAAAGACAATATACGTCCTACCCCCCCGGCATCAGCTGCAATTCCCGTGACTGCGGAACAAGCGGCATATCCCAGCTTGTTCTTTGAATATACGACTCTTCGAATAACCATGTGATTTTAAATTTTAAGTGCATAAAACCTTCAAGTTTGGGTTATTGCCGACAGACCATACGTTTGAATAGGGTCTGTGCTTCTCCAATGAAACACACCCTTTTACAGGATTTTTTTCAAATTGAAAAGTATTATTGTGTGGAAAATAAAAAAATATTTGATTTTCTATTGTGCACTGGTATATAAGGCAGCGGACAGTCTGGACAGACCTGAGAAAAGCCGGGCAAACACACCTTCGGAAGAGTTGATGAAAATGGCGTTTCAACGACAGCGGCTGAGCAGAAGAGTGGTCAATGACCTGCAAAAAAGGTCCACGGCCGGGGTGTTTTTTTACATGCTGGTGCCGCCCGTCCTGTTTTTCACGGACGGTTATATTCTGCGACATTTAACGGCCAGCCTGGTATTCTTAAGCATTTTTACTCTTATCTGCCTGTTTCGTCTGATCCATGTCCATATTTCAAAAAAAGCGCCGGACACCCGGCGTCACGACACATGGCACAAAGCCGTCTTTGTTGTCAGTATTTTGTTGACCGCCCTGGCATGGGGGGTGGGGTCTGCAATTTTTTTGCTGTACAGTGACGAACGGACCATCCATCTGCTGATGATCATCTGCACGGTGGGGTTCTGTGCCGGGGGTGTGATCTCTTTTATGCCCGTTTTGTATCTGGCCGTCGCCTATAATTTTCTGATGCTGGTGCCTGCCATTGCAGCCGTGTTCATTGGCCGGGATGCCCCCTCTCTGGGCATTGCCATGATCCTGTATTCCGTCTACCTGGTGCTGATCTCCCTGCGGGGCAACCATGAATACTGGAATGCGCTGGAAAATGAATATCTGCTGGAGGAAAAAACCCGGGAATTGGAAATCACCAGCCGGACGGATGTGTTGACGGGATTATACAACCGCCGGCATTTTGATGAGCTGTTTGAACGGGAATGGGGGCTGTGCAGCCGGAGAAAAAGTCCGTTGACTCTGTTGATATGCGATATCGATCATTTTAAAAAGGTCAATGACACTTACGGGCATCCGGCAGGGGATGAATATCTCAAACTCATCAGCCGGCTGATACAGCAGGTGTTTCAGCGGGAAACCGATTTGGTGGCCCGGTATGGCGGCGAGGAGTTTGTGGTGCTTCTGCCGGACAGGGATGCTGAACATACCCGTGAACTGGCCCAGCGCTTAGGTAAAAAAATTGAAGCCGCCGTGCTGGAATACAACAAAGAAAAAATTCAGACCACCATCAGCCAGGGGGTCACCTCCTGCATTCCGGCACCGGATATGGACCGGGATGTGCTTCTCACCCGGGCCGACAACGCCATGTATGAGGCCAAGAATGCCGGCCGGAACAAAATTATGGTGGATATGCAGTAAAAAAAAAGACTTCCTGAAACCGGGGACAGGTCACCGGCCCGGCGGCACCATTGTGACATGCTGCACAAAGAAATCCCGGCACTCGTCTTCCCGGTGACTCACGTAAAGAATGGTACTCAAATGGTCTTTGGCCACAAGGGTCAGAAAATCCAGCACCGCATTTCGGTTGGGCGTATCCAGCCCCTGGGTGGGTTCGTCTAAAATCAGCAGCTTCGGCCCTTTGATCAGGGCCCGGGCGATGAGCGCCAGGCGCTGGTCCGCAAAGGTCAGATCCCGGAAAGGCATTGAAGCCATCGATGCCATGTTCAGCCGGGACAGCCAGGTCATGGCCCGGTTTTTCTGACTGTCGGTCACGGGATTGTACAGGCCGATGGAATCGAACAGCCCGGAAAGAATACAGGCCAGCGCACTGCCCGGCACCCGGAAGTTGCGGTGCAGGTCCGGGCTGACAATGCCCATGTGCTGTTTGATGTCCCAGATGGATTCTCCCGTGCCCCTCCGGATGTTAAACAAGGTCAGATCACAGGTGTAGCAGGCCGGATGGTCCCCGGTGATCACCTGGAGCAGGGTGGATTTGCCCGTGCCGTTGGGGCCGGTGATCAGGGTGTGGTCCCCCTGGTCCACGGCCAGGCTCAGATCCGTGAACACGGCCCTTCCCCCATAACCGGCCGTGCAGCGGTGGAGCCGGACCAGTTTCTTTTTTTCATGCGCTTCAGAACGTGTCTCGTCTGCCGGGAAAAAATCCTGAACCGTGGCCTGAAAATCCGGCCGGGAGGTCCGGGCCAGGCAGGAAGCCGGCACCTGATCCGCAGGACCCTGAAACACAAGGCCGCCATTGGCCACAACGCCTATATGGGTGGTCCATGACGGAATGTCTGCCGGGTTGTAAACAAACATCAGGATCTGAATCCCCTTGGAAAACAAGTGACACATGGCCCTGTCCAGCTCTTTGCAGCTGTCCGGATCCAGGCCGTCAAACGGGGCCTGGATCACCAGACAGGTCGTTCCCCTGGTGATGGGGGCCAGCAGCAGCAGTTTCCGGGTCTGACCCGTGGACAGCTGACGATAGCCTTTGTCCAGGCTGTCTGTCATGCCCAGGGCCTGGATCAGCTCCGCATGATGCTCGATATCTTCCAGAAAATCCCTGGCAGATGTGCCGGGATCCAGCCGGTCCATGAAATCGGTGTCATCTTTTTTCAGCTCAGACTCATACACAGCCTGCTGGTCCTTGAAGGATACCACACCGGGCTGATCCGGCAGTGACCGTTCCGCCACCCGGCCTTTGATCTGCCTGCCGGACACCAGATCAAACAGATCGTCGATACCGGACCGGTTGGTTCCCAGAAAGGTCCAGGCCTGGCCGGGCAGGGCCAGGAACTGTTCAATATACACATGGTCTGTTTGTGCCTGGATAATTTTCATGGCGGTCATTGAAACAGGAAGTGGGTCAGATGGCAAGGCAAATTTTTTGGATCTCAGGCAAGGATGTCGCACCGCAAGATTTCCCATTTCCCGGGAATATGATATGATTTAATTATGAAACGAATATACGTGGATCTGGATGATGTGATTTCCAGAACAACCGATACTTACAGTGCCGTCATTGAACAGGAATTCGGCAGGCAGGTCCGGTTCGAGGACCTGAACTGTTTTGATTTGAAGGTGTCATTTCAACTGACGGAAAAGGAATACCGGCATTTTTTCGACCGGATTCACCAGCCCGACATGTTGATGAACTTTGACCCGGTCCCCGGAGCCGGGGAGACGATGGCCCGCTGGATCGATGCCGGCCACCGGGTGGACATTGTCACGGGCCGGCCTCCTTTGGCCCGGGAAACGTCTCTGGCCTGGCTGGACCGGCAGAAAATCCCCTTTTCCGAATTCATCATGGTGGATAAATACAACCGGTGCGAAGAACATCACCCCGGGGTGATCTCTAAAACCCAGCTGATGGCCCGTCCGTATGATCTGGCCGTGGAAGATTCCCTGGACACGGCCCTGTTTCTGGCCAAACACATGGCCGTGCCCGTCCTGCTGTATGATCGTCCATGGAACGCCCGGCCGGTGATGTATCCGAACATCTTCCGGGTGGAATCGTGGCGGCAGATTGCCGTTAATTGGAATTTTTCACCCGTTGGGTCTTGATCCGATCCGGGCGATTTCATGAATGACCTTGTCATTTTTAAGCCATCCGTGATAGAAGAAAAAAATAAAATTTAACTTAATTTTTCAATCATTCAGGGTGGTATCATGGAAAAAAATCAATTTCAAAAGACCATTGAAGTCGGCAAAAAAAAGATAACGATTTATGACATCAATCGGTTAAAAGACGTAATGGGCGTTCCGGATATCGGCAGACTCCCTTTTTCCATTAAAATTCTTGTGGAAAATCTGCTTCGAAAACTGGATGGCCGGATTGTCACTGAAAAAGACCTTTTAAACATTGCAACGTGGAAAAAACAATACAAAACCCCCGTGGAAATACCTTATCATCCGGCCCGCGTGCTGATGCAGGATTTTACAGGGGTTCCGGCGGTCGTGGATCTGGCAGCCATGCGGGATGCGGTCAAGGCCCTGGGCGGTGATCCTGCCAGGATCAATCCGCTGGCACCCGTGGAACTGGTAGTGGATCATTCCGTGCAGGTGGATTATTACGGGACCGGCAGTGCCATCACCAAAAATGTGGCCAAAGAGTATGAGAGAAACCAGGAACGGTATTCGCTTTTAAAATGGGCCCAGAAAAGTTTTAAAAACTTTAACGTGGTGCCGCCCAACTCCGGCATATGCCATCAGGTAAACCTCGAGCATCTGGGACGGGTCTTTATCATGGATACAGAGGCACAAGATTTGCTGGCCTACCCGGATACACTGGTGGGCACGGATTCTCACACCCCCATGATCAACGGGATCGGGGTGATGGGATGGGGGGTTGGCGGCATAGAAGCGGAAGCCGTGATGCTGGGGCAGCCTTATTACATGTCTGTTCCTGAAGTCATCGGTGTCAGGCTGATCGGGAACTTGAAAAAAGGCGTGACAGCGACCGATCTGGTATTGACCATTACGGAAATTTTGAGAAACGAAAAAGTGGTGGAAAAATTTGTCGAGTATTTTGGTCCGGGGATGAAACACCTGTCAGTCACGGACCGGGCCACCATCGCGAACATGACCCCGGAATATGGGGCCACCCTTGGGTTTTTCCCCATTGATGAAAAAACCATTGAATATCTGGAACTGACCAACCGCGCGGAACAGGCAGCTGTGGCGGAAGCGTGTGCCAGGGCCTTAGGTCTTTTTTGCACCCAAGACAGCGAACCGGTTTATACCAAAGTGGTGGAAATTGATTTATCCAGGGTTGAACCCTGCCTGGCAGGGCCTGCCCGGCCCCAGGACCGTATTCCCCTGGGTGACTTGAAATCCGGCTTTGCCCAGGTACTGGGATGTGAATACCACCGGGATGCAGAACCGGAAAATCTGTCTAAATTTATCGACGAATCCGGGTGTGAAACCCGGCGTGCGCCAAAATGTGTGCCTGTCAGCAAGCGGCAGATCGATCTGGAAATCAACGAAAGACCTTTGAAGCTGGGTGACGGGTGTGTCGTAATCGCGGCCATCACTTCCTGCACCAATACGTCCAACCCTTCGGTCATGCTCGGTGCCGGGCTTATTGCCAAGGCAGCCGTTGAAAAAGGCCTTAAAATTCCTTCCTATGTCAAAACGTCACTGGCCCCGGGATCAAAGGTGGTGGTTGATTACCTTGAGGATGCCGGACTGTTGCCATACCTGGAAGCACTTGGCTTTCATGTGGCCGGGTTTGGGTGTACCACATGCATTGGCAACAGCGGTCCGCTTCATCCGGAGATTGAAAAGGCCATTGCCGATAACGACTTAAACGTCGTATCGGTATTGTCGGGCAACCGAAACTTTGAAGCCAGAATTCACCAGAGCGTAAAAGGCAACTATCTTGCTTCGCCCATGCTGGTTGTGGCGTTTGCCATTGCCGGAAGAATCGATATCAACGTGAACACGGAACCCGTGGGATTTGATCCCAACAATGAACCCGTGTACCTTGAAGATATCTGGCCGTCGGATGACCAGATCCGAAAGCTGGTTCAAAAACATGTGAAACAGGCATTTTTCAGGAAAGAATATGATAAAATTTTTGCCGGTGACCAATTCTGGCAGGATCTGGATGTCACAAAAAGCACCACATTCACATGGAATGACCCATCCACGTATATTAAAAATCCCCCTTATTTTGAAAATTTCAAGAAGGAAACAGACAAGCCCGAAGATATTTCAGAGGCAAATGCCCTTGTTTTACTGGGAGATTCAGTCACCACGGACCATATTTCGCCTGCCGGCGCCATCCCTGAAGAATATCCCGCGGGTCAGTATCTGATCCACAATCAGGTCAAACCTGAAGAATTCAATTCCTATGGGGCGCGCCGAGGAAACCATGAAGTCATGATGCGCGGCACATTCGGAAATATCCGGATAAAAAATCAGATGGCCGGCGTCAGGGAAGGCAGTTTTACCTTGAAGTTCCCATCGGGCCAGGAAAAATTCATCTATGATGCAGCCATGGCATATCAAAAAGAAAATAAGCCGCTGGTGATATTGGGGGGGAAAGAATACGGCACGGGGTCATCCCGGGACTGGGCAGCCAAAGGAACCGCCCTTTTGGGGGTGAAAGCGATCATTGCCGAATCCTACGAAAGAATTCACCGCAGCAATCTGGTGGGCATGGGGGTGCTTCCTTTGGTCTTCGAAAACGGTGAAAGCTGGAGAAGTCTGGGTCTGGACGGCTCTGAAACGTTTTCAATCAAAGGGATCGCAAACATGACGCCACGAAAGACCCTGGAAGTGACGGCCCGGAAAACCAATGGCATTCAGGTCCAATTTTTAGTCACTGCCCGCCTGGATACGGTGGTGGATGTGGAATATTTTGAAAACAATGGCATCCTGCCGTGTATTTTAAGAAAACTTTTGAAAATGGAATCACAGGCATAACGCTTGTTTTGCGGTTGAAATCATCCCAGGCATTCTTATGTTATTGATTAGCAAGACAGTATGCCGTTCATGTGATACACAGCGTGCTGTCTTAAATCAAAAAACCTGTTGCCGGGAGGTGTTCCATGGCAGAATCATTAAATAATCGTACAAAACAGCGGCGCGCCGGGAAAAAAGAAAATCTCAAACAAAAACGCAGAGAATGCGAGGACACTACCTACAGCCGGGATGATCGGCATGCCTGTTATCGGTGGGCTGAAAAAAAAGCGGTCAGCAGACCACCCAGACAAGGAGGTTCCCATGCAGCAAAAAACTAACACCCCGTTTCTGGTGGATCTGGATATATTGAATACCCATAATGAAAAAGGATGTGAGGCCTGCAACCGGAAATTCAGTCTTGGAGATACCGTGGTTATGGCGTGCGGATCCTGGCCGGATGATTGTATGAAACTGATCCATGAGCATGAGGCTGTGTTTGATGAAAATACCCGGGCCTGGTATGAACGAACCTATTACCAGAGCCTGGCACAATCCTGAAGTTTAATCCATTATAAAAATCCGGCCCTGTGGGTCCAGGTCAGCGTGAGATGGCTTTGCTGGGCCGGTATCCTCTCCGCCTGACCGGGCGATGGTCGGTTTTCCACCTGACATTTTATACGCCTACGCTCAAAAAGGCGATATATGACCCATTGAGCAAATACGCCCTTTTTTTCGCATTTTTCCCGCCTTTGAATATGAGTGACTTTTCTTTTTTGTCCTTGAAAATCAATGTCATACAAAAAGTTTTTTCCATATCACCGGTGTGGCACAATGATTGCCATATTCAGCATTGACCAGAGATAACAGAAGCGTTGTCTTTGCCCGGTATCTTGTCAGCAAATCCAAAGCGGTTGTTCAGAAACTGTTTGTCTGCAGCCGGACTGCTGTCAACCCAAACTATTTTAAGAGGTGAGTGATATGATCATTGTCAGAACAACCCTGAAAGTGTTTCCGGAAAAGCAGCTGGAAGTCATACAGACACTGCTTTCGCTGATTGAACCGGTGGGAGGGGAACCCGGCTGCAACAGCTGTTGTGTATTTTGTGACATCAAAGACAAGCACCGCCTCATATTGCTGGAGGAATGGGAGACCCAAAAGGACCTGGACCAGCATATACAATCCCTTCGATTCGGGGTCCTTTTGGGAACCAGAACCCTCTTATGTGAGCCGCCTCAAATTCAGATCCATACGGTGAACAAGACCCAGGGAATGGAGACCGTTCATGCCATCAGGCAAAATAAAGAGGAATAAGTTTTTATCCGTTTCCTTGACAGAAGGCAGTTGCCCGGCCTATAACCAGAACAGTTTATATCTTTCGTACATTCCAATTTCTCAGGACAGGGGAAATGTCCATGACAAAAAAAGAACAGCCGGCAAAAGACAAACCGGCCCGGCAGGACATTCCAAAATCCGGAACCGCTGCTGCCCGGTTTCCCATTGTCGGAATCGGGGCTTCCGCCGGCGGCCTGGAAGCCTTTGAATCGTTTTTCAAAGCCATGCCCCCAGACAGCGGTATGGCCTTTGTCCTGATATCTCATCTGGACCCCACCCATATCAGTATCCTGCCGGAGCTGATTCAGAAAAAAACACAGATGAAGGTCCATCAGATAACAGACGGGCTGACGATTCAGCCCAACAGGATCTATGTGATTCCGCCCAACAAGGATATGGCCATTTTAAACGGCACCCTCCAGCTCATGGATCTGCCCCAGCCCAGGGGATTCAACCTTCCCATTGACAGTTTTTTTAAATCCCTGGCCCAGGACCAGGGCCCGGATGCCATCGGCATTATCCTGTCGGGAACCGGCAGTGACGGCAGTCTCGGAGTCAGACAGATCAAGGGGGAACTGGGCATGGTCATGGTCCAGGACGAGGATTCCGCCAAATATGCAGGCATGCCCCGAAGTGCCGCTGCCACAGGCCTTGTGGATTATGTCCTGGCTGCGGACAAGATGCCCGAAGCGCTGGTTAAATATACCCGGCATGCTTTTGTCAAACCCCGGGACCCGATTACGAAAGATGAAAAACAAACTCAGAATGCGCTGCAAAAAATTTATATTCTTCTTCGAACCCATACCCATCATGATTTTTCCCTTTACAAGAAAAATACCATTGTCCGGCGGGTGGAACGGCGGATGCATGTGCATCAGATCGATAATATTCAAGATTATCAGACCTTTCTGACCCGAAGCGAGCGTGAGATCCATGTCCTGTTCAAAGACCTTTTGATCGGTGTGACCAGTTTTTTCAGAGATCCTGACGCCTTTGCCGTGCTCAAGGAAAAATATTTGCCCGAACTGCTGGCCGATAAACCGGAAGGGGCCATGGTCAGAATCTGGGTGACGGGATGCAGTACGGGGGAAGAGGCCTATTCCATGGCGATTTCAGTGCAGGAATGCATGGAAAAAATGAACCGGCATTTCAATGTCCAGATATTTGCCACGGATATTGATCCGGATGCCATCAACACGGCCAGATCCGGACGCTATCCCTTAAGCATTTCAGCAGATCTCGATGCGATAAGATTAAAACAGTTTTTCACCAAACAAGACAATCACTACAAGGTCAAAAAACCCATCCGGGAAATGCTGGTGTTTGCATTGCAGGACCTGATCAAAGATCCGCCGTTTACAAAACTGGATATCATCACCTGTAGAAATCTTCTGATCTACCTGGAGCCGGAATTGCAGAAAAAACTGTTTCCCGTGTTTCATTACAGTCTGATGCCGGCGGGTCTCTTGTTCATCGGTTCATCCGAGTCCCTGGGCCAGGAAACCACCCTGTTTGAAATTTGTGACCGGAAATGGAAAATATTCAAACGCAAATCAGGCGTGTCAAATGCCAAGCCCATATTGAATCTGCCGGTCCCGGCATCCCCTGAAGAAGCGTCGGTCATCACCCCCCCTGAAGCAGTCACAAGGGCGGAAGAGATCAACAGCTTTAAACTGGTGGAAACCATTTTGCAGGAAAGCGATACCCCTCCCTGCGTCATTATAGATGAAAAATTAAATATCGTGTATATCCACGGCCGGACGGGAAAATATCTGGAACCCGCCGCCGGCAGGGCGTGTTTCAATATTCTGGACATGGCCCGGCCCAGTCTGAAAACCGTGCTGGCATCGGCTATTCGAAAATCCGCGGGCATGAAGCAGGAAGTTGTCTGCAAAGGGGTTGATATCGAAGACAACGGCGGCACCATCAAGATTGACCTGACGGTCAAGCCGGTCCCGGCATACGGGGCTTTTCGCGGCATGCTCATGGTGGTGTTCAAAGATGAAAAAAAAACAAAAAACAGGCCCAGGCCCAAAGCCCCCCGGAAAAACGATACCATAAACCGGCTTGAACAGGAGCTGCAATACACCAAAGAAAACTTGCAGACCACCATTGAAGAGCTGGAGACCGCCAATGAGGAACTCCAGTCCACCAATGAAGAACTCCAGTCCGCCAATGAGGAACTCCAATCCACCAATGAGGAGCTGGAAACTTCAAAAGAGGAACTCCAGTCTTTGAACGAGGAGTCCGCCACCGTGAATGCGGAACTCCAGAGCCGGCTCAATGAATTGTCCGATGCCAATGACGACATGAAAAATCTGTTGAATGCTACCCAGATCGGGACGATTTTTCTGGACATGGACATGGACATGAATATCCGGCGGTTCACCGACCGAATCATCGACTTGATTCCTCTGGCAGCAAGCGATATCGGCCGGCCGGTCAGCCATTTTGCCACACAATTAAAACAATTCCACATGGTGGATCATGCCCTGCAGGTCTTAAAAGATCTGATCCCCCGGGAATTTGAAGTGGAAAGCCGGGACAACAAGTTATTCAGGGCAAGGATCATGCCGTACCGCACCATGCTAAATGTCATTGACGGCGTGGTGGTGACCTTTGAAGATATCACTGAATTCAATCGGTATCGCCTGACGGCCCATCGCCTGTCCGTGATTATGGATTCAAAGGATGCCATCCTGATCCAGGATAAAAATGGCGCGATTTCCTTCTGGAACCGGGGGGCCGCCGACATGTACGGGTATACGGAATCCGAGGCCCTGAAAATGAATATCAAGGAGATGATCCCCCAAAAAAATCATACAGCGTTTCTGGAATTGATAGACAAGGCGTTTGCCGGTAAATTGTTCGACAGCCTTGAAACCTGTCGAATCACCCGGTCAGGCACTGTTCTGAAGGTCTGGGTGATGGTTTTGGCACTGCGGAATGAAAAGGATATGACCAACGGGGTCGTCACCATTGAGAGGATCATCCCGGAGACAGAATGAATCAGATGAAAAATATAACAGCCGAAGAAAAATTCAATGCATTGCGCCGGCAGGCGGAAGCATTGATGGCAAACCCGGATTTTTCAAAACGATCGGTCGAATTGGAAGACCCGCTCCAGTTAATTCATGAACTCCAGACCTTCCAGATTGAACTGGAACTGCAAAACGAAGAGCTTCTCCGGGCCCAGCAGGAATTGATGGAATTTAAAATCCATTATACCCAGCTGTATGATTTTACGCCTGTGGGATATGTCACCCTGGATGCAAAAGGAAAGATCTTCGATGCCAACATGACCCTGGCCCGGATGCTGGAAACGGAAAGGGGTGCTCTTGTCAACCGGTCCCTTTCCGACCATATCCTTTCCCAGGACCAGGATATTTATTACCTGCACCTGCAAGCTCTTTTTACGTACAAAAAAAGACAGATCTGTGACCTTAAAATGAAAAAAAAGGAGGGGGCTTTTCTGGATGTGCAGCTGGAAAGCACGGCGATCCCGGAGTCTTGTCAGGGGGAAGCCCGGTTTCGCACCGTCATCATTGATGTCTCTGACCGGAAGCGCACCGAGCGGTTACTCAAATACGGCCGGCATCAATTGGAATCGGTTCTGAACCGGATTGAATCCAGCGTCTATGTGGCGGACATGACCTCCCATAAAATTCTTTTCATGAACACGTACATGAAAAAAAAGCACCAGGCAGATCTGACCGGCCAGGTCTGCTGGGCAGCCATCCATGGAAAGCAGACCGGGCCCTGTGACATCTGTAACAACGACACGCTGGTGGATGAAGACGGCAACCCCACAGAGCCGTGTATCTGGGAAGTTTACGACCAGGAATCTGATCAATGGCATGAACTGACCAGCCTGGCCGTCCCGTGGACCGACGGCCGGCTGGTGCGCCTGGAAATCGCCAGGGACATCACCCGGCGCAAAAAAGCTGAAAAGCAGCAAAAAGAGATCACGCTGACCCTTGAAGAAAAAGTAAAGCAAAGAACGGCGGAACTGGAAGATATGAATGCCACTTTGAGAATATTGCTGAAAAAAAGAGAAGAAGATAAAAATGAAATCGGAGAAAATATCTTTGCCAATCACAAACTCATCCTGGCCCCCATCATCGAGAATCTGAAAAAAAACCTGACCCTGGAAAGCCAGAAGGATATGATGGATATCCTGGAAACGGAGTTGAAAAATATCATTTCGCCTTTTTCAAAAAAATTATCCGATCACATGGTGAATTTAACGCCCATGGAAATTCATGTCGCCGATCTGGTGAAGTTCGGAAAAACCAATAAAGAGATATCGGAAATCACGCACAGCTCCATCCACACCATCTCCCGCCATCGCGAAAATATCCGGAAAAAGATCGGCTTGAAAAACAAAAAAATAAATCTTCGCTCCTTTCTCCTGACGCTGGAATAATGCCTATTTTAAATAGGTGATCCGTTGGTTTTTTTCTGCCTTTCTGTGTTGTTGACCTAAGAGACGATTCCCTTTAGAGTGAAAGATGTCATAAGAGCCGGAAAATCTTGATCTGATATCTTTTTAACGGAAATACCGGCTCAAAATCCGTTCACATTTTCTATCCCGGCAGGGAAAAGGAAAAACTGAGGTTGCGAATGAACAAAAAAGACATGATCCAGGAAAAATTTGATGAATTGCGTCGAGAGGCGGAAGCGTTGATGATGGAAAAAGGGTTTGAAAGCCAGTCCGTGGTCGACCGTGATCCCCTTGAACTGATTCAAGAACTCCAGACCTATCAGGTTGAGCTGGAACTGCAAAATGAGGAGTTGCAGCGCTCCCAGCAGGAACTCATGGAATTTAAAACGCGGTATACGGAACTGTATGATTTTACCCCTGTGGGCTATGTCTGCCTGGATAAAAAAGGTGTGATCCGCAATGCCAACCTGACTTTGGCCGACATGCTGTCATTGGAAAGAAGTTCGCTGATCGACCAGCCTTTGACCCGTCATGTTTTTTTCGAAGACCAGGATATCTGTTACGGGCATCTGAAAGATCTGGCCGAGTCAACACAGCGGCAGATATGTGAACTGCGCATGAAAAAATCAGACGGCACCCTTGTGGATGTGCAGCTGGAAAGCACGGTGTTTCCCTATCAAAGCTGGAGGCCGGAACAATTCAGGACCGTGATCATTGACATCACTGAGCGCAAACAGATGGAAAAGGAACAAGACGCGTTACGGGGACAGCTTTATCAGAGTCATAAGATGGAGTCCATCCGGACCATTGCCGGCGGGATTGCCCATGATTTCAACAATATCCTGTTCATTATCATCGGGAATATTGACATGGCCGTTGAAGAAACCAAAGACTGGCATCCGGTCTATCCCAAACTTGAAAGAATCCGGGCCGCTGCCGAGCGGGCCGCAGGAATTGTCAAGCTGCTCTTGAACTTCAGCCGGACCTCGGACAAAAAACAAACCCCCGTGGATTTGATCGATGTGATCAAAGATTCGCTTGTTTTGAGTGCAGACTCAAAAAATGATGGAAAATATTGCAAAAATGGTCCAGAAAAGTGAGGGAAAAAGAAAGGAGCCCCCTCACGTTTCTTGGCTGATGCGTTGATAGAGGGCTCCTGCCACATTAACCAATGGCGGGACCATGATATCACTATATGTGCTTACTCAACAATCATTATTTTCTCTTCTTCATCAAATTGACTTGGATCTGGCGAGGCAAACCAAAGAACGCCGCTGCCCTATTGTGGGGGACCGTTGCACTATGCCAACTACTGGCGTAAACCGCGTGGCGGCCCTCCAGATCTTGAAACACTCTTTGAGCTTCGTTACAGCCTTTGCTGCGGGCGCGAAGGATGCCGCCGGCGCGTCATGCCTCCATCGGTCAGGTTTTGGGACCGCCGGGTGTATTGGGCTCCTGTGATTTTGTTGCTCACCGCCATTCGTCAGGGAAAAAATCCGGATGCAACC
>NZ_APJX01000017.1 GCF_000350545.1 Desulfotignum phosphitoxidans DSM 13687 | reverse complement strand
TTTTTTTTGTAAAGCGTAACACACTTTTCTATAGTGTCCTATTGACAAGCCTTTTAGAGCTTGCCTAAATCAATATGAGGGAATGAAATGCAGAGTAACCGTGGAGGATATAGAGGAAAACCAAACAAAATTACCCCCGCATCTCAAGCGGGTTCATGTGAATGTTCGTATCCAAAGGTGGATGCTCGACCAATTAAAGGCAAAAGGAGAACCCGGAATCATTTTGGAAGATATTTTGAAAAAGGCAGGTTTTAAATATTGTGAGGATCAGAAGGATTGATTAATCGTTTTGGGTTGTAGTTCCAAACAGGAATTTTTAATTGTCGTACAAGCAAATAATAATTGTCGTTCGTCAATCAACTATCGAGAAAAAACGTCAATTACAATGAAGGAGATTGGCATGATCATGAAAGATAAAAATTGCAACAAAAACAGATCGGAATTTATTCATTCAAAATTCAGTTATCAATATGGGAAAACCGGCCAAGATAATTGACGCGGACCGGACAAAGTAATTGACATTTGACACAGAATATCACTGATAATATGTTCGACCTTGTTTCTGTGACTGATATGAAAGGCAATTTCATATTTCTTAGTGCTTCCTGCAAAATCCTGAATTATGATCTTGATTCCCTGATCGGAAAAAATGTCCTGGAATTGGTTCACCCGAAAGATCTGCCCGAAATATCACTCAGGTTCAGTGACCTCTTATCCAGATTTGATGATAACCAAAAAGTTGAATACCGATATCGGTGTGCTGACGGTACATATATCTGGTTAGAAACTGTTGGCCGATTCATCAGGGATGACAAAGGCAACCCAAAGGAGATACTTTTCAGTTCAAGAGATATCACCGAGCGAAAATTTGCGGAGGAAAAACTGGTCAAAGAAGCCACTCGCCGGCATCTCCTCATGGAACAGTCCCGGGATGGGATTGTTATCCTTGACCAGACAGGACAGGTGGTCGAATCCAACCGGCGATTCGCTGATATGCTCAACTATCCATTTGAATCAATGAACCGGCTTAAGGTGTCTGACTGGGAGTTTCTTTATCCACCTGACCGTTTAATCGAAATGATCAACAGTGTTGATGAAAAGGGGGACCATTTCGAAACCAGACACCGGCGCAGAGATGGCAGCGTTTATGACGTTGCAATCAGCACCAATGCTGCCTGGTTCGATGAACAAAAACTAATTTTCTGTATATGCCGGGATATCACCGAGCGCAAGCAGGCAGAAGAAGCCCTGCGGGAAAGTGAAGCAAGATTCCGATCAGTATACGACCATACGGCCGTCGGATTGGTCCATGTTTCCCTTGATTTACACATAATAAGTGCCAATAAAGCATATCATGATATGTTGGGATACAAGGAAAACGATCTCATTGGAAGGCATTTGAAAGAAATAACCCATCCTGATGTAATCGATGAAAATTTTCAAAACCAAGCCAAGCTGGCTTCCGGTGAAATCGATCATTACAGCATGGAGAAGAAATTTATTCACAAAAACGGACAAACCGTTCACGCCATACTTGATGCCAATTTGATAAGAGATGCTTTGGGAAACCCGACCTATTTTCTTGGAAGCGTGGTCAACATTACAGAACGTATACAGGCCGCAGCGGAGCGAGAGAAAATACAAGCCCAACTCACTCAGGCACAGAAACTGGAATCCATCGGTTCTCTGGCCGGGGGCATTGCCCATGACTTCAACAACCTGTTGTTCCCCATTGTAGGGCTGTCGGAAATGATGCTGGATGATTTTCCTCCCGGGAGCCCGGAACATAGTGATGCTCAGCAGATATTCGAGGCCGGAAAAAGAGGCAGAGCACTGGTGCATCAGATCCTTTCTTTCAGCCGGCAATCTGAGTATCAGCGCATACCGGTTCATATCCAGACAATACTCAAGGAGGTTTTTAAACTCTGCCGCACCACCATTCCAGCGGAAATCCCTATTACTCAGGATATTCAAATTGACTGCCGGCCGGTCATGGCAGACCCGACCCAGATCCACCAGATCGCCATGAACCTGATCACCAATGCCTTTCATGCGGTTGAACCGACCGGGGGTACCATATCGATACAACTCAAAGAGATCTTATACCATCAAAAAGATACCACGGCTGATCATCTGGCATCAGGTACCTATGCCATGCTGTCGGTGTCTGACACCGGCACGGGCATCGATCCCGCCATCATGAACAAAATCTTTGATCCCTACTTTACAACCAAGGGAAAAGGACGGGGAACCGGGCTCGGCCTGGCAACGGTATACGGCATTGTCAAAGCGTATGGGGGAGATATCCGGGTTGACAGTGAGCCAGGCAAAGGCGCCTGTTTTCATGTCTGTCTGCCGGTGCTGGAAACATCGGAAGCCAAGGATATTGAAAAACAGCCGCAACCGCTTCCCACGGGCACGGAACATATTTTGCTGGTGGATGATGAAAAGCCCATTGTCCAGCTTGAAAAACAGATGCTTGAACGACTGGGATACCGCACCACCTGCTTTTCAAACAGCGTGGATGCCCTGGCCGCTTTTGAAATGGATCCATCCCAGTTCGATCTGGTCATCACAGATATGCACATGCCGAACTTGACCGGCGCACATCTTGCTGAAAAAATGATCGCCGTCAAACCGGCGCTTCCTGTCATTGTGTGCACTGGATTCAGTGAAAGCATCAACCGGGAAAAAGCCGCTGCCATGGGTATCCGGGGACTGCTCATGAAACCGGTGGGACTGATGGATCTTGCCCGCAAGATCCGGGAGGTATTGGATTCAAAATCGGGATAAATCCTATCCGAATCTGTCACATTTATACGATTGTCACATTTTTGCGACCCGCCTTTATTTTTTAAAAAATTCCGTTAAATAAGTATGTCCCACAGGGAATATTCTGGATCCCGTGTCCGTGTGTCGTAATTGTGTGACAAATCATTTTCAGATATAAATTTTCATAACTTTCTGGAATTTATATTGATTCAGTATGTATCACAAGTTGGCACAAAACTTGAGATATTCATGGTGTACCAACTTGTGCGGTTTTATTAAACACCTCTGTAAAAGTAAAAATCAGGAAACGCCCATGAAGAAAATCATCCTGTTTGTTGACCGGGAATCAGGACCCAGAGGAAGGCTTTTTTTGCAGCGGATCCAGCAGCGGTTGCCCGGCACCCGGATTCAGGTGTGCCAGAGCCTTGATGCCTGTGTCACCTTCATCCGCCGGGTCAGGCCATGCATGGATACCTCCATTGTGGTTTTTTGGGTTGACACCAAACAGTCTCTCGATGACCTGTACAGGGAAAAACAGCTTTTTGAGCACCGGAAAATTGTGATGGTGCTGCCCGATGAAAAGACAGATGAATGTACAGCCATGGTTCACCGGTTTTTCCCCAGGTATGTGGCGGTAATGGATGACCGGTATGATGACCTGTGTGATGTCTTGAATCAAATGATAGTTCAGTGAAAAGATCGGTTGATAGCGGAAAACATGTCGGATGTGATCACATTAATGGGCATGAATTTTAAGTTTGCCTATGTCAGCCCGTCCATAAAGCGTCTCACGGGTTTCAGTGTTGAAGAGGCGTCACAGTTTTTGGTGGAACATATCCTTCCTCCGGATTCTTTTCAGGAAATCCTGAATATCGTCGAAGAGGAGATCAGGGCTGAAACCAACGGAAGTATTGATCCGGACCGGTCCCGGCTCATCGGAGAAGACACCGATCTGGTCTGGCAGCCGTCTGCCTGTGTATGGCCGGCAATAATTATCTTGATTGCCGTTCACAGACCGGATAAACTGGATACCCGGAAAATGGTCCGCCGGGTTCTGGACGGGGCGGATGAGCTGGTTGAGATCGCTTGAAACAGGGGTGCCGCTAACGAATAGACAGAAAAAAACGAGCTGGATGGAGAAAACAGGATGGATGACAGAGATAAAATGCTGAATGCGTTTGAACGCGCGCTTCTGGATGTGGACCGGCTGGCGGCCAGACAGGTGATGGAACAAAGGGGCCGGGATATGCGGCCCATACGATTTGTTGAAAAGGTGGTTCTGCCGGTTCTGGAACAGTTGGGTGCCGGTTGGCAGGACGGACCTCTGGCCCTGTCCCAAGTGTACATGGCCGGCCGGATCTGTGAAGAACTCATTGACGAGATGCTGCCGCCGGCAGATCCTTCCAGAAAAAATCAGCCCAGAATGGCCATTTGCATTCTGGAGGACCACCATGCATTGGGAAAGGTGATGGTATATGCAGTGCTGCGGTCCGGTGGATTCGATCTGCTGGATTATGGGGTGGTGGGTGTGGATGATCTTGTGGCCCGGGTACAGGCAGACCGGGTGAAAGTGCTGCTGATCTCCGTGCTGATGCTGCCTTCGGCCCTGAAAATCAAATCGGTCCGGCAGAAGCTGATGGATCGGGAGTGTGATGTGACACTGATTGTGGGCGGGGCCCCGTTCCGGTTCGATGATCAGTTGTGGCAGGCGGTGGGCGCGGACGTCATGTGCGAAAACGCGTCAGATGTCGTTCCCGCCATTGAAAAAATGATGGAGGAAAAAAGATGAGTCCGGTATCGACGACATCCATGCAGCGGGTTTTGACCACCCTGGGACACCGGGAGCCGGACCGGGTGCCGTTTTTTCTTTTGCTGACTCTGCACGGGGCAAAAGAACTGGGACTGTCCATCAAGACTTATTTTTCAACGCCTGAACATGTGGTGGAAGGACAGATGCGGCTGCTGGCAAAATACCGGCATGACTGCCTGTACAGTTTTTTTTATGCGCCCGTGGAAATCGAGGCATTCGGCGGCGAGGTAATGTTTGTGGATGACGGCCCTCCCAATTCCGGAGAACCGGTGATCAAAACCCATCAGGACATCAGAAACCTGACCGTGCCGGATGTTGAAAACACCCCGTGCCTGGCCCGGGTCCTGGCCGCCACCCGGGGACTCAGGGACCGTGTCCGGGATCAGGTGCCCATTATCGGGGTGGTGATGTCCCCGTTTTCCCTGCCGGTCATGCAGATGGGATTTGACCGGTATCTGGATCTGATGTTTGAGCAGCCGGACCTGTTTTCACACCTGATGAAAATCAATCAGGCATTCTGTGTCCAGTGGGCCAATGCCCAGCTGGCAGCCGGTGCCACGGCCATCTGCTATTTTGATCCCGTGTCCTCCACCACCATCACCACCCGAAAGATGTATTTGAAAACCGGGTTTGAGGTCGCTTGTCAGACCCTGGCACAGATCAACGGGCCCACCGCCACCCACATGGCCTCGGGCCGGTGTCTGCCAATTCTCCAGGATATCGCGGACACCGGCACCGCCGCAGTCGGGGTCAGCTGCCTGGAGGATATCCGGGCCGTTAAAGCGGCCTGCAAAAATAAACTGACCGTGATGGGCAATCTGAACGGCATTGAAATGCGGCGATGGTCTGTTGAACAGGCAGAAAACCATGTCAAAGATCTCATTGCAAAAGCCGGTGCCGGCGGCGGGTTTATCCTGTCCGACAACCATGGGGAAATTCCGTTTCAGGTGCCGGATGAGGTGCTCATGGCCATTTCCGATTCGGTTCATCGATGGGGAAAATACCCGTTGCCCACGGATGTATCCGGCAAGGAGTGATACCTGAGATGCCCGAAGATACGAATCCCGCCCCAGGGACGGAAAAAGAACTGCACGCGGCCCGGCAGCTGATTTCCCAATATGCCATGGCTTTTGATCTGCTCACCCGAATCGCCCATGCTGCCACGGAAAAAGAGGTCATAGACAATATCCTTCAGGTGTTTGACTTGCTTTTTTCGCCCCAGACTTTGTTTTATGCGGCCCTGAACCATGACCGGCAGGTGGGCCGGGTCTATTTTCTGTCGCCGTTGAAAGATGCCGTGCCCGCCATTCAAGCCCGGTTGTCCGGTTTCAGCCGCAGATATGCCTGGACGGATTCGGGCAATGGATTTCAAATAATGATCCGTTATAATAAAACGGATCTGGGAGTTCTTGAAATCGATGATGTCCAGTTTCCTGATGAAAAGGAACGGTATTTAAGCTTAAGTCTTTCCATCACCGAGGTCTGCGGCCTGGCCATTGAAAATGCCAAGCGGTATCAGTTCATCCGGGATGCTGAAGATCAGCTGAGAACAGAAAAAGAAAAACTGGAAAAAGCACTGTCCGAGGTCAAGACCCTGAGCGGATTGATCCCCATCTGCAGCCACTGCAAAAAAATCCGGGATGACAAGGGATACTGGAACCAGGTGGAAGCTTATATCTCGCAGCACTCGGATGCGAAATTCAGCCACGGCATCTGCCAGGATTGTCTGCAATTGCATTATGCCGATTATATGCCAAAAACCAAGGAATAACCTGCATCATATCCGGTGTGACAAATAAATTTTCCTTGACATACCCTGTTTTCCTATTCTAGTATAAGCGGATTGGGGTTGACAGGCAGGTGAAATTCGCCTGCGTTGACATTTAAAATTTGTGAAGGAGATTCAAACGATGAAAAAAATGATTCGCCGCAGTATTGCTGTGTTGTGCATGCTGGCTTTTGCCGGGTCTGCCGTTTTCGCGCAGACCGCTTTTGCCGCAGACCTGCCTGAATTGAACCTGAAGGTGTCCCAGGCCATGATGCCCAAGACCAGCCTGACCCATCAGCTGATCGAAGAATTTGCCGCCAATGTCACTGAGCGGACCGAGGGCAAAGTGACTTTCAAGATTTTCGGCCCTGAGATCGGGGACTGGACCGAGCTGGAGCGCATGACCAAACGCGGGGCCGTGGATATGCAGTTCAATGCATTTGACACCGGCCTGGATGCCCGGTGGAACTTTTTCACCCTGCCGTTCATGGTATCCAACTGGGACCAGGTCAGAAAAGTGTTCAGCAAAGGCGGTATTATCACGGAACTGGGCGAAAAATGGGCTGAAGAAAAAGGCCTGTATTATTTAGGTCCCTGGCTGAACAACCTGGCCAGTTTGGGCATGCAGGACAAAGTGGTCACCAATGAAGCCGATGCCAAGGGTTTGAAAATCCGGGTGCCGCCCATTGATACTTATCGCTGCTTTGTGGATAAAATGGGGTTCTCTCCGGTAACCATTCCCTGGGCCGAAGCCCCGACCGCCGTGGCCACGGGCCTGGTGGACGGCTGGGTGGGTTCCGGGGCCGTGTACATGTATGACCTGTTCCGGGATGTGGCCAAAGTCATGGTCGTGACCTATGACAGTCCGGAAACCTGGCATGTCACATTCAACCTGGACAAATGGCAGAAACTGCCGGAAGCCTATCAGACCATCATTACCGAGGAAGTGGAAAAAGTCATCGACAAACATCTGGATCTGGTGGAAAAAGAAGAACTGGACAACCAGGCCAAGCTGGTCGAGGCCGGTTGGCAGATTGTGGTTCCCACGGACGAGGAAATGGCGGCATGGAAAGAAAACTGCCTGGAATGCTGGGACAGCTATGAAGAGATCGTCGGCAAGGAAAATATCGAAAAACTGCTGGAAGAAGTCAACCAATAGTCCGGTATGATTAATTTTGTGCTGCCGCCCGCAACTGGTTTTCGGGCGGCAGCGTTTTTTTAACGGCACCTGTATGAGATCCAAAAATGACACATGATACCATGAACGCCTCAAATCCCATTCACCGGGCCGGACTGATCCTGGTTAAGATTCAGCGGTTTTTTCTGTTTTATCTGTTTTTGGTACTGGTGGTGGCCATGCTGTTTGAGCTGCTGGTCCGGTTTTTTCTGAAACAGTCCATTTTCGGGCTCTCGGATTTCATCGGATTTGCTTCCGTGTGGCTCTATGCCATCGGCGCGGCCCTGGCTTCCTATGACCGCACCCATATCAAGGCGGAATTTGTGAACGTATTTGCCAAATCCCCCCGGGTCAGAAACATGTGCCGGCTGGTGAGCGCCCTGGTTTCTGCGGGCATGTCCATGATCTTCACCAAATGGAGCTGGGATTTGTGCGTCTACAGCGTGTCCGTGGGAGAAGTCACCCAGGCCTATCCTGTGCCCAAGGTGATTTTCCAGTCTTCTTTTTTTGTGGGCGGCATTCTCATGGTGATCTATTTTCTGTGGGAAGCAGTGGACTGCTGGAATGATTTTAAAAACAATGCATGACCGGTTTGAAAAACAGACCCGTCCTGCTTCAGAATATCGAATATAGAGGAATCCCATGGAATTTGTTCTGATCGGTTTTGCCGTCTGCCTGGTGCTCATTGTCATAGGTGTGCCCGTGGCCATGGCTTTCGGGGTGCTCACGGTCATGCTGCTGTATTTTTTCGGGCAGGATGCCGGGTATCTCATTGAAGTCACTTACAAAAAAGTGGATTCGGTCATATTGTTTGCCGTGCCGTTGTTCATCCTGTTCGGTACGCTTTTGGATGCCACGGGCCTTGCCAAGCGGCTCATTGACTTTGTGAATCTGCTGATGACCCGGTTCCGCAGTGCCCTGGGCGCCGTCACCGTGGTGACCACGGCGTTGTTCAGTTCTATTTCCGGCACGGATTCGGCCGCCATCGCCTGCATCGGCACGGTCATGATTCCGCGCCTGGTGGCCAAAGGGTATCACCGGGGCCATGCCACAGCTCTGGTGGCATGTTCCGGTATTTTAGGCCAGCTGGTGCCCCCCAGCGTACCCATGATTTTTTACGCCATTATCACGGGATCTTCTATTTTAGGGGTGTGGTTCGCCACCCTGGGGCCGGCCATTCTTATTGTGATCATGTACTGCTTTCTCAATGCCTGGGCCGTGCGGAAAATGCCCATTGTGCCGGAAGAAAAATTTGATTCATTCGGCGAACAGATGACGCATATCACCAAAGCCGGGATTCACTGTATCCCGGTGCTGCTGCTGCCGTTTTTTATTTTCGGCTCCTTGTATTCAGGGTTGATCACGCCCACGGAAGTGGCGTTGATCGGGGTGTTTTATGTGCTGGCGTTGGGATTCTATTACCGGGCGCTGACCTGGCAGGAGATCAAGATCGCCGCCATCAGCACAGCGGTCATCAGCGGGGCCGTGACCCTGATGTTCTATTTCACGGAAACCACCAGCAAGATTTTGATTCTGGAAGGGATCACGGATGAGCTGGGGGCCTGGGTGGTGGCCAACTCCCCGAACCAGGCCGTGACCCTGTTCATGCTCAACATAATTTTGCTGCTCCTGGGTATGATGATGAATGATCTGTCCGGCACGGTCCTGTCCGCAGGCCTGTTATGGCCCATTGCCTCAGCTGCCGGCGTGGATCCCTATCATTTTGCCGCCATCACCGGGGTGAATCTGGGGCTGGGCACGGTCACACCGCCCACGGCACCGATGCTGTTTCTGGCGGGCCGGATCGGTAACAGTTCAGCGGAAGAATATATCAAGCCGGCCCTGGTGCTGATGATTGCCGGGATGGTGCCGGTGCTGCTGATCACCACCTACTGGCCGGACCTGTGCCTGTTCATTCCCAAAGCATTGGGGTTTATTAAATAAGAAATTTGAATCAAAGGAATAATTCAACGGAAACCGGGCCGGAAGTGTGCCCGGTTTTTATTAACGCAACAAAGATATCGTAAGGATGATTATCAATGGAAAACAAATATGATGCCATTGTCATCGGCGCCGGCATCATCGGCGCCTGCACCGGATTCGAGCTGGCCAAAAAAGGCCTGAAGGTGCTCAATGTGGACAAACTGCCGGAAGCGGGCCATGGCTCCACCTCAGGATCATGCGCCATTATCCGGCTGCATTACTCCACCCCGGACGGGGTGGCCATGGCCAGAGAAGGCTATTTCTACTGGGTGGATTGGGCCAAATACCTGGGCACGGTGGATGAAACCGGGCTGGTGAAATACATCAACACCGGGTGCATGGTCATGAAAACCGAAAAAAACCACAACCTGGAAAAGGTCAGGGCCGCCCTGGATGAACTGAGTGTGCCTTACTGGGATTTCGGCCCCAAAGAGATCACGGAACTGCTTCCCATCCTGGACACCCGGGGATTCGGTCCTCCTGCGCTGCCCAGTGATGCGCGTTTCGGCACCCCCACCCGGGATGCCATTGCAGGCGCCCTGTATATTCCTGAATCCGGGTTGATTTCCGATCCCAAACAGTCCACCCACAACGTGCAGCGGGCTGCAGAAGCCAGGGGCGGGAAATTTCTGTTCAATGCAAGGGTGGCCGAAATCCGGAAAAAAGACAACCAGGTCCAGGGCATTACGCTGGCGGACGGCACACAGATCGATGCCCCCGTGGTGATCAACGTGGCCGGACCGCACTCGTTCCAGATCAACCGCATGGCCGGTGTGGAAGACGAGATGAACATCAAGACAAGAGCCCTGCGCCAGGAGGTCTGTCATGTGCCGGCCCCGGAAGGATTTGACTACAACCATTTGGGCACCATTATCTCGGACGGGGATGTGGGATGCTATTCCAGACCGGAAGTGGGCAACAACATCCTGATCGGGTCAGAAGATCCGGAATGCGATACCCTGGAATACATCGATGATCCGGACAATTACAACACCGACTTCACGGAACAGTGGACCACCCAGGTGATGAGAGAGGCCCAGCGGATTCCGGACATGCGCATTCCCAACAAACCCAGCGGCATCGTGGACCTGTACGACTGCACCGACGACTGGATCCCCATCTATGACCGGTCCAGCCTCAACGGATTCTACATGGCCGTGGGCACCAGCGGAAACCAGTTCAAGAACGCCCCTGTAGCAGGCGCGCTCATGGCCCAACTGGTGCAGGAAGTGGAAAACGGCCGGGATCATGACAAAGACCCCGTGCATTTTACCATGAAATACACCAAACGGCCCTGCAACATCGGGTTTTATTCCCGGTTGCGCAAAATCAATCCGGATTCCAGTTTTTCCGTGATCGGATAAATGCCGGTATAAAACCATGAAGCACACGAAGAGATCACGAAGAATCAAATTCTTCGTGATCTCTTCGTGTATCAATCCTCTTCATCTTCATAAATATCCAGATCCGGGTAGAATTTTTCCGCACATTCCCGGCAGATGCTGTGGCTGAATTGCGCATCGGAATGCTCGTGGATATAGGTTTCCATCTGTTTCCAATACCCTTGGTCGTCCCGGATTTTTTTGCAGTGCATGCAGATGGGTAAAAGTCCGCTTAAGGTTTTGATTTCCTTCATGGCGGCTTCAAGATCCCGGTTTTTTCCCTTCAGACCGGTGTTGGCAGCCTGCAATTCGTTGGTGCGCAGGCGAATGGTTTCTTCCAGGCTCTGGTGGTGTTCCATGAGGCGATGTTCCGCTTTTCTGCGCAGTTTCCGCTGTCGCAAAGCCAGCATCAGGGTGATCAGGGCGGTGATGAATGTGGCACTGATCAGGGCGACGTCCCGTGTGGTTTCCTGCCGCCATTTATTGAGCAGGTTTTTTTTGTCATGCATGACCGCCACGTGAAACGGGAAATTGCGTAACTGATAGGTTGAAACCATTCGGGTGTCATCCTGATGTATGCGGTCCCCGGCCAGAAGCCGGCCCTGTGCATCAAAAAGCGCGATGCCTTGGGCATCTATGTGCAGATAGTCATCATATCTGTTGAAAAAAAACGAAGTGTCCATGATGGCGGTGAGAACACCGATAAATTGGTTTTGCCGGTTTTCCACCCGGCGGCTCAACAGAATCAGAGCCTGGGTGTTCTCGAAAAATTGAGGTTCCACCGCAGATTCCAGCCAGGCAAACTGAAATTTTTCAAAAGAGGTCAGCGTGACAGGCAGATCAGATTCCAGGACACGCCATTCTCTGTTTCCGTCGGCATGGGTGAACACAATGTCCCGGACCCGCGGCAGAAAAGTGAACTCTTCTTTGATGAACGCCGATGTTTCCGGGCTGAAACCCTCCTCGATGGGATTGTTCTGGTTTTTGATCATTGAGGCGGCAGCCAGCAGGGCGTAATCCACCGTGTACAGCATGCCGGAAATGCTTTCCCCCAGGACCTGAGCCTGGGTCCTGGATTTGATCATCCCTTCGTTGAGATGCTGGGCCCTGTTCCTCAGAATCGATGCCGCACTCAATGCCAGAAACCCGGCGGCAATTGCACAGGTCATCACGATAATCGGCATGAACATGCGGTCCCGGAAAAAAGCAGCCTGCCTGTTCGTCATTGTCTTTCCAGCTCCCGGGTGACCTGGCGGACCAGGTCCGGATCAATTCCCAGCTGTTTGACAAACCCGTCCTGGAGAGGGATCAGCCGGTTCCGCCAGGCATCCATCTGTTTTGGCAAAGGCTTGGACACCATCACTTTTTCTTCCAGCAACCGGTCTTTGGCCTGGTGCTGGGAATCGGCTGCCAGATTCCGGGAATCGTCAATGTTGTTTTCCCAGAGGTCCATGATAATCTGCTGAATGTCTTCAGGCAGCCTTTTCCAGAAGGAGTTGCGTATCAGCGGGACATACTGGGGAAAATACTGGCGGTCCTCGAACACGGATGTCACACCCATGTCCCACATTTGAGCGCTTTTAATGGTTTCATAGGTGGTGAGTACAGCATCGACCCGGCCCCGGTAAATGTGATCCGGCAGATCCGGCCAGGGAATGATCATGGGATCGCCGCCCAGCCCCTGGATTCTCAGTTTATTGGCAAGACCGCCGGCCACCCGGACCTTCAGCCCTTCTATGTCTTCATGCTGCCGGATCTGCTGCCGGATGCCGAACAGATGGGCATACCCCAGATCGATCCATCCGCCGATCACTTTGAAATTCAGGGTTTTTTCGATGCGGGCGTTGAGATTTTTTCCCAGGGGGCTGTCCAGGATGCTGTAGATGTCCTGGGCGCTTCTGCCGTAAAATACCGGCAGCTGAAACACCCCGACATCCGGTACGTACCGGGTGACGTGCCAGGTGCCGGGAACCGCCATTTCAATTTTTCCCTGGCCCAAAGCCCGGATCACATCCGCATCTCTGAACAACCGGGCATTAGAAAAAAACTGGACATCGATCCGTTTGTCCAGGGCGGTTTTCAGTTGCTGTGCAAACCGTTCCACAGCCCGGGTCTGAAAATGGGATGCCGTGTTTTCCACGGAAATTCGCATTATCGGCAGCAGTTTTGGAGCGGCCATCAGGTCTTTGGATCCCGATAGAAGTGATGTTAACAGGAACAGGATAACTGCAAAATAAGTCAGGGCTGATATTTGAGTCAAAATAGCAAAAAATCTACTGGATATGAAATCGCCCATTTTCCTGATATCTTTCAATGAATCAGTCTCCTTGAACAGGTTTGTCTGAAATCGGTATAAAAATTTGGAAAACCGGGCCGCTTCCCGCATCTGCCGTCACTGTGATGCAGCCGCCCAAAGATTTTATGGTACCCAGGGCAATGGGCAGTCCCAGTCCCCGGCCGACAAATTTAGTAGAATAGAAAGGATCGAATATTTTTTCAAGATTCTTCTCCGGAATACCCGGGCCGGTGTCCTGAATCCGGATACAGGCAAAATCGGAACCCTCAGGTCGAAAATCCACTGGGAGACGCAAGGTCCCAGTAATTTTTCCGGCAAGCACCTCACAGGTGCTGACATATATGGTTCCGGGTTGATCCCCAATAGCTTCCCTGGCATTGTTGAGCAGAATTTTCAGAAGCTGTCCGATTTCGTCCGTGTTCGCCCGGATCATTGGGCCTGGTTCAAAGAAATTTGTTTCCAGTAAGATCCATGATGGGAAATCCGGCAGATGTGTTGAAACAGCATTTCGGCAGGTTTCTGACAGATTCAGCCGTTTTTGGGATGGATGTGTCTGTCCCAGATAGATCCGCATGGTGGTTCCCAGTTTTGAAATGCGTTCCGCCGCCTGCATGGCCCCTTTCAGATTCGAGGTGATTCGGCTGTTTTTAGGCAGTGCTTCCATGGCCATTTCCAGGTTTCCCATTACAGAAGTCAACAGATTGTTGTAATGATGGGCCATAGCACCAGCCATGCGGTCCAGGCTTTCTGATTTCTGAAGATGGCGAATCCGGTTTTCAGTTTGTTTGCGTTCCGTGATATCCGGGCCGAAGCAAATCAGTCGTCCGCCGTTCGAGGTCATCCAGGTGGCGGAAATTTCTATGGGAAAGGTGGTCCCGTCCTTTCGGCGATGCCGGGTTTCAAACGATTCTGATCCATTGGTGACAATTCGTTCAATCCGGGCGGCCGTGATGTCGAAAGATTCGATGGTATCCAGATTTCCAATGGTCATTCCCACCAGCTCCTTTCTGGAATATCCGGTCATCAGGCAGAATGCATCATTGACTTCGACAATGATTCCTTGTGTGTTCAGAGCCCAGAAACCGTCGATAGTGGTTTTGTTAATGGCTTCGAGAAACTGTTGGGTCTGTTTTTCCTGTTTATTTTCCATCCAGCAGTCCTCGCAGTTTTTCTGCCAGATCAGCCATTGAAAAAGGTTTTTGAATAAATGCCGCGGAATCGTTCAAAATTGTATGATGGGTGATGATATCAGCGGTATATCCGGACATGAACAACCGTTTGATGACCGGATTAATCGCCGTGATTTTTTCTGCCAGGTCCTGGCCGTTCATCTCCGGCATGATCACATCGGTCAGCAGCAGATCAATGGTGCCGGCATGGTTTTTCATCGCTGTCAGGGCTTGTCTGGGTGTGGCCGCAGAAATCACTGAATACCCGTTTCGTTCCAGCATTGAACGGGTCATTCTGAGAATGGCAGGGTCATCTTCCACAAGCAGTATGGTTTCTGTTCCGCCTGAAGCTGCTTTTTCCCCCGTCATCGTCATGTTAGTTTTGTTTTGACCTTTAAATCGGGGTAGATAGATGTTGAAACTGGTCCCTTGGCCGGGCTCACTGTGGACATGGATGAATCCTTTATTCTGTTTTACGATGCCGTAGACGGTTGAAAGTCCCAGACCGGTTCCCCGGCCGACTCCCTTGGTAGTGAAAAAAGGTTCAAAGATATTGTCCAGCGTGTTTTTGTCCATGCCGCAACCGGTATCACTGATGGTCAACCGCACAAAATCACCGGGAATGAAACCCGGATGTTCACTGCAAAATTTTTCATCAAAAGACTGTTTGCCGGTTTCTATGGTAAGACTGCCGACACCGGTGATGGCATCCCGGGCATTGACACATAAATTGGCAAGGATTTGGTCGATCTGGGAGGGATCCATTTTTAAAGGCCATAAAGAACCGCCCGGCTTCCAGATCAGATCAATGTCTTCACCGATGAGGCGACGCAGCAGATTGAGCATGTTTTTTACCGTATCGTTCAAACCCAGCTGTCTGGGTGAGACCGGTTGTTTTCTGGCAAAGGCCAGCAGCTGATTTGTGATATCAGCTGATCGCTTTGCCGCAGTTTCAATTTCTTTCAAGTCAACATATACTGAATCATTTTTGTGGACTTTTTCCATGGCAAATTCCAGGCGACCCAGAATGATTCCCAGCATATTGTTGAAATCGTGGGCCACACCACCGGCCAGGCGACCTACGGATTCCATCTTCTGGGCCTGAATGAGTTGGGTTTGAAGATTTTCGTTCTCAGCCTCGATCTGTTTTCGTTCAGTAATATCCCGACAGATGCAAAAGATTTGCTTTTGTCCATCAAACCAGGCGGCATTGGTTGTTATTTCAACATCATAGGTGCTGCCGTCTCTTCGCCGGTGTGTGGTTTCAAAATGATCTCCTTTTTCATCAACCTGATTGATCATTTCAAGTATTTGTTCGGGTGAAAAAAGATATTCCCAGTCAAACACCTTGAGCCGGGTCATGGAGTCAAGAGGATGGCCGATCATGTCGGCAAACCGCTGACTGGATTCGATCACTTGTCCTGTCTGATCCAGAATGACAATACCGTCTCTGGACTGTTCCATGAGTATCCGACAACGGTCTGTTTTTTCAGGTACTTTATCTGATATTTTATTTTTCATTGGTCCGTTGCTTTATTATCCGGGAGTTGGGTGCCAAACCCGGGAAGTTCGTCTGTCATAAATTCTGTTTGTGACCGGTATTTTTTTCAATATTCATATCCGGTTTCCACAGCACTTCATACAATTCACTGCGCCGGCTTTTCAGATTTCTGACACTGCCGATCTGGCGCAGTTCTTTTAACAGATCCCGGTCCAGGTCCACCATCAGAGTCATCTCCGTGTTGGGTGTGGCTTCGGCCGCAATGGCATCATGGGGAAACGCAAAATCGGACGGGGTGAACACGGCGGACTGGGCATACTGGATATCCATATTTTCCACCTTGGGCAGGTTGCCCACGCTGCCGGAAATGGCCACGTAGCATTCGTTTTCAATGGCCCGGGCCTGGGCACACCGCCGGACCCGCAGATACGCGTTTTTGGTGTCGGTCCAGTAGGGGACACACAAAAGGGTCATGCCTTTTTCCGCCAGGTACCGGGACAGTTCGGGAAATTCCACGTCATAACACACCAGGATGCCGATCTTGCCGATATCGGTCTGAAACGCCTTCAAAGAATGCCCTCCCTTGAACCCCCAGTACTGGGCCTCGTCCGGCGTGATGTGCAGCTTGTCCTGGGAATCCCAGGTCCCGTCCCGTCTGCACAGAAACGATACGTTGTACAGATCGTCATCCCTGAGCTGGGGCAGGCTCCCGGTCACGATATTGATGTTGTAGGTGATGGCCAGGTTCACGAATGCGGCCCGGATATCGTCGGTATATTCGGACAGGGACCGCATGGCTTCGGCCGGATTTTCCTGATTAAAATTTTTGAGCATCGGCGCATTGAGCAGTTCCGGAAACACGATCAGATCCGAGTTGTACCCGGCCATGGCATCCACGAAAAAATCCACCTGGTGGAGGAATTCCTCCAGATTGTTGAAGGACCGCATCTGCCACTGGACCACACCGATGCGGGGATAGGCCTTGCGGCCGCCGAACAGGATCTGTTTTTTTTCATAATAGATGTTGTTCCATTCCATAAGGACCCCATAAGCATCGGACTGGGTGTCTTCGGGAATGTAATTTTTCAAGATTTTTTTGATGTGAAAATCATTGGACAGCTGAAAGGTGAGCACCGGGTCATAGATCTCAGTGGCTTTCACCTTTTGGATATACTGGGCCGGGGTCATCTCTTTGGCATATTTGCCGTACCCGGGAATCCGGCCTCCGAAAATGATGCTTTTCAGGTTCAGGGTTTCGCATAATTCTTTTCTGGCATCGTACAGGCGTCTTCCCAGACGCAGGCCCCGGTACTCCGGGTCCACGAAAATGTCCACCCCGTACAAAGCATCGCCTTCGGGATCATGGCGGGACATCTTGCCGCCGGTCACCACGTCTTCATAGGTGTGCCGCTGTTTTTCAAATTCTTCGGCAGTGACGATGATGGCCAGGGCCGCGGCAATGACTTTGCCTTTGTCTTCAATGCATATCTGGCCTTCGGGAAACTGATCAATGAGCACGGCAAATTCTTCCGGGGTCCAGGCCCCGCCCATGCCGGCGTACACCAGGTCCATGATGCGCTGGATATCGGGGTAGTCCTCTTTTTTCAGATTTCTTAAAGACAGTTTGTGGTCGGTGGGTTCAATGTCGGTCATATCCGCTCCAATACTATAATATCCATTGCCGGTTCCTGGTCAGAATCAGGTATTATATCAAGATTGCTTCTGAATTGCCACTTTCTTTTGAAACCGGATCACCTGGACAGATCTATTCTCCGGGCAGAGAACAGGCGTTGGTGATTTTGGGAGTGAACCGCCGGGGCGGGGTCAACAACGATTTTCCGGCCGCCTTTGCCATGCCGGTCAGCATCCGGGAAAACACATACTGGTGAAACGGGTACAGGGCATACCAGTACGCCATGCCCCATATGCCTTTGGGCAGAAACCGGGACAGCAGGATCAATTCGCACCGGTTTTCCCCGGCCGGGGTGATTTTGATTTCCAGCAACGCCTGGCCCGGCAGTTTCATCTCCGCCACCAGCAGCAACCGGTGCGGCGCGTTCATTTCCAGGACCCGCCAGAAATCCAGGGCGTCCCCCACCCGCAGATTGTGCCGGGACCGCCGGCCCCGCTGGAGACCCACACCGCCGGAGAACACATCCATCACGCCCCTGAGTTTCCACAGCAGATCAGCCGCATAATATCCGGTCTCACCGCCCACCTGTTCCACGGCCGGCCACAGGTCTGATGCGCTGCCTTGAACCATGGCCCGGTACCCGCATTTAAGAATCGTGCCCCCGGAATAACCGGAATCCCCGCAATGGGCCCATTCCGGATAGATCAGGTCTCCGGCATCGGCCCAGCAGGTGTCCACCTGTTCCTGGCGGACCCGGTCCAGGGCCCGTTCAATAGCCTGGCCGCAGGTGAGCAGATCCTGGGGGATAATGTCTCTGATGCGGTGTTCCGTGCACACCGTGGGCAGGCTCAGCCCTTCAGCCAGGGGTCTGGCAATGGCGGCCGGCACCGGGGTCACCAGATGAATCCATAAGGAAGACAGCCGGGGGGTGAGCACGGGCACCGGGATCATCATGGGCTTCGGCAGGCCGGCCTGTTTGGCGAAAATGGCGAACAGATCCCGGTAGGAAACAATGTCCGGGCCCCCGATGTCAAAGGTTTTGCCCCGGGTTTCCGGATGTTCCAGACATCCTTTCAGATATTCCAGCACATTGGTGATGGCAATGGGCTGGGTGGGCATGCTCACCCATTTCGGGGTGATCATCACAGGCAGTCGTTCAGCCAGGTACCGCAGAATCTCGAAACTGGCACTGCCGGAACCTAAGATCATGGCGGCTCTGAGCACTGTGGCGGGTACCGGGCCGGTTTGAAGTATTTTGCCCACCTCGTTTCTGGATATCAGGTGTGGGCTGATATTTTGATGATGGATATCCCCTAAGCCGCCCAGATAGATGATGTGATCCGCCCCCTGGTTTGCGGCGGCTTTCACCATGTTGGCGGCCCCGGTTTTATCCGCATCCCGGTAGCCTGCTTTTCTGGAGATCATGGAGTGGACCAGATAATAGATGGTGCCGCACCCGGCAACGGCGTTGTCCAGAGAAGCGGTGTCCATGATGTCGCCGGTCACCAGTTCGATGCCGGGAACTGTGCCCCAGGGCCGGGCCGCCATTTTTTCAATGGACCGCCCCATGGCCCGGACCCGGTATCCGGAAGATAAAAGCAGCGGGATCAGACGGCCGGCCACATATCCGGTGGCACCGGTCACCAGGACGGGTCTGGTTGTTTTTTCATGCATACGTCATTCTCAATGAAATGGGTTGGTTTTTTGATAAACAGCCATGTGGTCTTGTTGTCAATTTATGTAAAACGCATCAAAATTGCAAAAGGTTTTTGTCAATCAAGTTCTTCTTGGCATGAGAATACGTATTGTGCTATAGCCAGAGTCAGCGATGTTGAAAAAATCGTCAATTTCTCAAACAAGGAGGGACTGCCTATGGGTTAACGCCATCTCGCTTTTCATGGGACAAGTGTGTCATTTTCACGAAAAATGCCTGAATTTAAAAAAGGAGATATGCCCGATGAAGAAAATACCGATGTTATTTGTCATTTTATCCATCACCCTGATGTTTGCCGGAACGGTTGTGGCCAAAACCACGTTTCTGGGAATCGGCACCGGCGGCACCGGCGGCATTTATTACCCTTATGGGGGCGGCGTGGCTGAAATCTGGTCCAAACATGTAGACGGGGTCAAAGCGGTGGCGGAAGTCACGGGCGCCAGTGTTGAAAACATCAAACTGGCCCACAAAGGAGAGACCGTTATCGGTCTGGTCATGGGGGATGTGGCCATGGCCGCTTATAACGGCACGGATGCGTTCAAAGACAAGAAACAGAACGTGCTCTCTCTGGCTACCATGTATCCCAACCTGCTCCAGGTGGTGGCATTGAAAAAAAGCGGGATCACCAACATCGAACAGGTCAAGGGCAGAAACATCAGCACGGGCAGCCCGGGCAGCGGCACCAATTTCATGGCTGAAGCCGTGCTCAAAGCTTTGGATATCCCCCTGGACTCCTACAAAGACAGCCGGCTGTCGTTCACCGAAAGCGCCAATGCCCTCAGAGACGGCACCATTGATGTGGGGATCTGGTGTGTGGGACCGGGCACCAGCTCCATTCTGGATCTGGCCACCACCCATGAGATCACCATTCTGCCGTTTACACCGGAACAGACCCAAAAAATCCTGGCGGCCGAGGCCACTTATGCCGGGGTGGATCTTTCCGGCGGTGTCTACCGGGGCGTGGATGAAAATGTACCCACCATCGGGGTGTGGAATGTGATTATCTGCCAGGCATCCCTGGACACGAATCTCGTATATGATTTGAGCAAAGCGCTGTTTGAAAACAATGACTATCTGAAAAAAATTCATCCCACGGCCGCGTATACCGTTCCTGAAAACACGGTCAATTATTCTCCCATCCCGCTGCATCCGGGCACCATCAAATTTCTGGAGGAAAAAGGGTTTTCCATTCCTGAAAAACTGACACCCTGAAAACCTAAGGATACGCGGGAATGAAAATCATGACCAGGCCGAAAATTGCTGCCGCCGTCTGTCTGTTCGGCCTGGTTCTTATTTTGATTGCAGGGGCTCTGATGATGATTCCGGCGGGCGTGGCCCTGCATGTTACCCCGGCAGATGCAGATACCCCCATCCTGGTGCTGCCCCTGGCGCCCGGGGAACGGTTTTGTCTGCATTATTACCATTCCGTTGAAAATACCCCCATCTGGGAAGACCACAGCATGGACCGGTCCGGCACGATTTTCATTGAAGAAGAACGGTATGAAAAATTCGGGGCCGGCATGGGAAAAATGCCCGGGATAGGCCAAATGGTGCAGAAAGGAAAATATGAAGCCATTGTGGACATGCATTATCCTGTAAACACGTTTGTGTTGCGGGTGGGCAGTCCGAAGGTGGCCCATACCCTGATCTGGCGCGGGCAACAGTTCAATCTGTCCAATCAGTTTGCCCATCAGCGGGTGTGGTTTTCCGGCCGGCCCGTGAAACTGTACCAGGCCGTTTCATATCTTTTCAGCTCCGGACGGGCCGGGTCATGGCCTGAATCCACATAATTTCATAAGGAACATCGATGACTGACCTTGATATACCTGAAAAACAAGTAACTCCAGATGAAACATTCACCTCAGCAGGTCAAAACCCCACCCTGGTGACATTCACTGCCCGGGTGGTGATGGCGATTGCCGTGGGTTTGAGCCTGTATCAGCTGTATACCGCAGGCGTGGTGGCCCTGACCGCTTTGGTTCAGCGATCCATCCATCTGGGAGCCATCCTCACCCTGGTGTTTCTGACCCGATCTGTGTTTGCCGGTATGAAAAAAAACAATCTGTCGGTCTTAGTGGTGCTGGACTGGGTGCTGGCAGGACTGTCCATCTATTGTACGTATTATATCTGCGGCAATCTGTCGGAGATCTTTGACCGGCAGGGGGACTGGCTGTTTCAGGACCGGGTGGTGAGCATTGTGGGGGTGCTGCTGGTGCTGGAAGCCTGCCGCCGGGTCATCGGGGTCTTCATGACCGGCATCTGTGCTTTGAGCATTGTTTATGCCATGTTTGGGCCCTACATGCCCGAGTTGATTATCCACAAGGGATACAGCATCGAACGGATCGCCACGACCCTGTGGCTGACCACGGAAGGGATCTTCGGCCTGCCCATCGGGGTGGCCGCTACCTTTGTGTTTGTGTTCGTGCTGTTTGGCGCGATTCTGGAAACCACGGGCGGTGGCGCGTTTTTTATTGACATGGCCTATGCCCTGACCGGCCGGTTTTCCGGCGGCCCTGCCAAAGCGTCCGTGGTGGCTTCCGGATTCATGGGATCCGTGTCCGGATCCGCCGTGGGCAATGTGGCGGCCACCGGGTCATTTACCATCCCCATGATGAAAAAAGTGGGGTACCGGCCCCACATGGCCGGGGCCATCGAGGCGGCCGCCTCCACGGGCGGACAGCTCATGCCGCCCATCATGGGGGCCGGCGCGTTTCTCATGGCCGAGTTCACCAACACCAGCTACCTGACCATTATCAAGGTGGCCCTGGTACCGGCGGTCATGTATTATCTCACCGTGCTGGTGTTTGTCCATTACGAAGCCAAAAAATTCGGCCTGAAGGGTCAGCCTAAGGAGACCCTGCCCAAAATTACCAAAGTGATCAAAAACGGGCTTCATTTCATCATCCCGGTGGTGATTCTGATCTATGTGCTGGTGTCCAATTATTCGCCCATGATGGCCGGGTTCATTGCCGTTGTCAGTACCCTGGGTATCAGTATTCTGGTGAATTTCATCCGATGGATCATCACCACGGAAAATCGTATGCGCTTGTCAGGGTTTGCGGCCAAAGAGGGGGGACTGCTGGTCAAAGCCCTGGAAAACGGGGCCAAGAACGCGGTCATGGTGTCCGTGGCCTGTGCGGCGGCCGGTATTATCGTGGGCATGGTCAGCCTGACGGGCATGGGACTGAAATTTTCCAGCCTGGTGATGGAATTGAGTTTCGGCATCAAGACCCTGGCCATTCTGCTCATTGCCGTTGCCTCGCTGGTACTGGGCATGGGGCTGCCCGTCACGGCCAGTTATATTGTTCTGGCCACCCTGGCCGGACCGGCCCTCATGGACATGGGCGTGCCCGTGCTGGTGGCCCACATGATCGTGTTCTGGTATTCCCAGGACTCCAACGTCACTCCGCCGGTGAGCCTGGCCAGTTTTGCCGGGGCAGCCATTGCAAAGGCCAGTCCCATGCGCACGGCATTTGCCTCCTGGAAACTGGCAAAAGGGCTTTACATTATCCCCCTGGTTATGGCATACAGGCCTCTTTTAGGGATGGGAGACAATTATGAACTGCTGCACTGGGAAGTGATCCTCACCATGATCACCACCACTCTGGGTCTGGTGGCTTTTGCCTCGGCCCTGGAACGGTTCTGCATCCGGGCGGCCACCGGTCTGGAAACCGGGCTGTTCTGGCTGGCGGCGGCCGGGCTGCTGTGGACCTCCTACTGGACGGAAGCGGCGGGGTTTATCTTGCTGCTGATCGCCCTGGCCCTGCAGAAATGGTCTTTCGGCCGCCAGAAAGCCGGATCATCCTCTGTGATCCCTTGACCGGCGGGTGTGCATGAAACAAATCACATTGAATTAAAGGATATCAGACAACGAAAATGAACAATGACCTGAACAAGATCATGCCGCTGGCACAGGCCGTGGCCCGGTTTGTGAAAACCGGCTCCCACATCTCCATCGGCGGATTTACCTTGAACCGCAACCCCATGGCGGCGGTGTATGAAATTATCCGCCAGAAAATCAAGGAGTTGCATTTATATGCCCATTCCAACGGCACGGGCCTGGATGAACTTATCGGGGCCGGGTGTGTCTCCAGGCTGGAGATCGCTTATGGGGGAAACGGCAAGGCCGCCCCCACCTGTATCCGGTTTGCCAGAGCCGTCCAGAACAATGAGATCCTGTTTGAAGACTATTCCAATTATATGATGAGCCTGCGGTTCATGGCCGGGGCCATGGGCGTGCCTTTTTTGCCTACGTTGTCCGGCCTGGGCTCGGACATGCTGACCACCTGGGGGTTTTCAGAATCCATGCGCAGGTCCGACCCCAAAATTGTGGACAGCAAACTGGCAGTGGTGGACAATCCGTTCGGGAACTGGGGGGGCGCTAAAAAAGTGGTGGCTGTGCCCGCCATCAACCCGGATGTCACCATCATCCATGTGCAAAAGGCCGATGCCATGGGCACCTGCCGCATTCAGGGGCTGACCTTTGCCGATGTGGAACAGGTCAAGGCATCCCGGCATGTGATCGTGACCTGTGAACAACTGGTGGAAAAACCGGTGCTCAGAGAACATCCGGACATGAACCAGATTCCTTTCATCCATGTGACCGCCGTGTGCCATGTGCCGTTCGGCGGCTATCCCACGGCCGTTTACGGCCATTATGACTATGATGCGCAATATCTGAAGCGGTTTGCAAAGGCCGCCAGAGACGAGGCGGCATTCAAGGCGTATCAGGACCGGTTTATTTTCGGGGTGAAAGACCATGAGCAGTTTCTGGAAAAAGTGGGCAAAGACCGGCTCGCCGCCATTGCGGCTGATCCGAAAACCGGTTACAGCGTGAATATGAAAAGGGATTGATCATGGACACCTCTTATACCCCCAAAGAAATCATGACCATCATGGCGGCAAGGGAGATTAAAAACGGGGACATTGTTTTTTCCGGCACGGGCATCTCCATGCTTGCGGCCATGGCCGCCAAAAAAATCAATGCCCCGGACAGTGTGATTTTTTTTGAAACCGGTGCCATGGATTCCCTGCTCGAAGAGATTCCCTTTGCCGTGGCCGATCCCCGGATCATGTACTGGGCCGCAGCCAACTCCAGCCTGACCGATGCCTTTGCCACCATGCAGAACCGCATCACCGGGGACCGGGTGATCGCGATTTTAGGCGCGGCCCAGATCGATATGTACGGCAATCTGAATACCACCTGCATCGGGGATTATTTTTCTCCGGATATCCGGTTTTCCGGCAGCGGCGGCGGGTGTGACGTGGCCAGTTTCGTGCCCCGGTGCATTGCATTCATGCAGCATGAAACACGAAAATTTGTCAAACACCTGGATTATCTCACCAGTCCGGGGCAGTTGACCGGCAACGGGGCCAGAGAAAAGGCAGGGCTTCGGCCCGGCGGGGTCAGCGTGGTGGTCACCAACTTAGGGGTGATGCGGTTTGACACGGACACGGGTCAAATGTATCTGGATCAATATTATCCCGGCACCACACCGGGAATGATTCTTGAAAATACCGGGTTTGACATGGATGTATCCCGGGCGGCCCCGGCCGATCCACCCACACCGGCCGAACTGAAAATTCTGCGGGAAAACTGTGATCCCCAGCGGCTGATTCTCGGCCCGGCCTGACCATATCTGACCGGATGGGTATTGTTGAAAACAAAGCAATCCGTTCTTGCTTCTTCGGCAGATTAGGCATAAAATTGCCCTGAGCTAGTTAAATAATGAGCCGAGAGACAGTTGGATGAAACAGAACAATACATATCTGGCCGGTCTGGATATCGGTTCCACCACAGCCAAGCTGGTTCTGGTGGATGGTGCCGGTCAATCGGTTTTTTCACGGTATCAGCGGCATTATGCCCGGATCATGGATACGGTGTCTGTTTTTTTAAATGAGGTTCTGGAAGATCTGGGCAACTGCCGGATTCAGCTGGCTGTGACCGGATCCGCGGGCATGGGGATGTCCCGGGAAATGGATCTGCCGTTTGTTCAGGAGGTGATCGCCACCCATGAAGTGGTCCGGCATTTATATCCAAAGGTCCGGACGGTGGTGGATATCGGCGGAGAAGACTCTAAAATGATCTTTCTGTCTTCGGACAGACCCCCGGATATCCGCATGAACGGCAGCTGCGCAGGGGGCACGGGTGCATTCATCGATCAGCTGGCAGCCCTGCTGAACTGCTCTCCGGGTGATCTCAATGCGCTGGCAAGACAGCATATTCAGGTGTATCCCATTGCATCCCGGTGCGGCGTGTTTGCCAAAACCGATGTGCAGAATCTGTTGAGCCGCAACGTGCCCGTGCCGGATATTGCGGCATCCGTGTTTCATGCCGTGGCCATCCAATGTTTGAACACCCTGGCCAGAGGGTATGATATCCGGCCCAAACTCCTGCTGTGCGGGGGGGTGTTCACATTTCTGCCGGAACTGGTCAAGGCGTTTCTGAACGTTCTGGACCTGCCGGTTTCCGATACAGTAATACCTGACACACCGGCCCTGCTGCCGGCAATCGGGGCGGCCATGTTCAGCCGGCAGCAGGATACCGGTTTTTTTGTGTCGGATCTGCTTAAAGCCATGGCGATCAACCAGGCCCGGTCCCATACACAAAATAACCGTCTGGCCCCGCTGTTTTCCAGGAAAACCGACCGGGAAAACTGGGAACAAAACCGGCGCCAGATCCAGATTCCCCGGATGGCATTATCTGAGTATCCGTCGTCTGAATGCTTTGTGGGCGTGGATTCCGGGTCCACCACCACAAAGATTATCGCTTTGGGAACAAACAATCAGGTATTGTTCTCCTGGTACAGAAACAATGACGGCAATCCCATCCAGGCCGTGGTCCGGGGATTGGCAGCCCTGCGCGATGAAATCATGGCGCACCGACCCAACCTTGTCATCACCGGCACGGCTGTGACCGGGTATGGGGAAGACCTGATCCGCACGGCATTCGGCATGGATATGGGACTGGTGGAAACCATTGCCCATTTTGAAGCAGCAAGGCATATGGACCCGGATGTGTCATTTATTCTGGACATCGGGGGCCAGGACATGAAAGCCATTTTCATCCGGAATGGCGCCATCTGCCGCATCGAGCTCAATGAGGCCTGTTCCTCCGGATGCGGGTCTTTCATTGAAACATTTGCCGGTTCTCTGGGGTATCGGGTGAACGCGTTCGCCGATCTGGCCATGGAAGCGGAATCTCCCTGTGATCTGGGCACCCGGTGCACGGTGTTCATGAACTCCCGGGTCAAACAGGCGTTGCGGGAAAATGCAAAAGTGGCGGACATCAGTGCCGGCCTGTCTTTTGCCGTGGTGAAAAACTGCCTGTTCAAAGTGCTCAAGCTCATCGACACCAAACAGATGGGGACCCATATCGTGCTACAGGGTGGGGCCGGTAAAAATCCGTCCATTGTCCGGGCCCTGGAAATTCTGGCGGAAGTGCGTGTCACCCATTCAGACATGCCGGAAATGATGGGGGCCTTTGGTGCGGCCCTGGCTGCCCGCAATTGGGTTGAAAAAAAGAAAGACTCTTTCACCCCTTCGTTTTCAGCCATTCACCACCTGGAAACCATCGCGGATTTCAGCACCCGGCAGATTGTGTGCCACGGGTGTGAAAACGCGTGTGCCGTCACCCGGTTTATTTTTTCCAACGGCCGGTCCTTTTATTCGGGCAACCGGTGCGAAAAAATATTTGGGTCCAAAGGCCGGGACCTTTCTGAAAAAGGGTTTGACTTTGCCGAGTTCAAATACCGGCTTCTGTTTGACCGGAATCTGTCCCCCCACACCCATCCCAGATGGACCGTGGGAATTCCCAGGTGTTTGAATTTTTACGAAAACTTTGCGTTCTGGCATGCGTTTTTCATCCATTGCGGCATTAATGTGGTTTTGTCGGGCCCTTCCACCATGGCCATGAGCGATACGGCCAAAGGCAGTATCATGTCCGACAATATCTGTTTTCCCGCCAAACTGGCCAATGCCCATGTCCTGGACCTGGTGCACAAAGGTGTGGACCGGATTTTCTATCCTTTGGTCATGTATGAATATGATGAATTCCAGAAAGTGGTCAACACGTTTAACTGTCCCATTGTCAGCAGTTATACGGATGTAATCGACAGCAGTCTGGATTTGAATTCCAGAAAAGGGATTCCTTTGGACAAGCCCGTGATCACGTTCAAAGATGAGACCTTGCTGACCCGGGCCTGCGTGGCCTATCTGCGGCCCCTGGGGATTGCCGGATCACGCATTAAGGCGGCGGTCAAAAAAGGGCTGGCCGCCCATCAGACGTACAAAAACACGATCCGGGAAAAAGGGGTCATGATGGTACGTCAGGCAAAACAGAGCCGGCGCCTTCTGGTAGTGCTCTGCGGCCGGCCGTATCACATCGATCCGTTGATCAACCAGAAAATTCCCCGGATTCTGACCGATTTCGGCGTGGATTTCATCACGGAAGATGCCGTGCCCGACACCGGGAATGCCGCGTTTGACACGCTCCAGGTCCTGACCCAGTGGGCCTATCCCAACCGGTTGTACCATGCGGCATCCTGGGTGGCCCGGCAGCCGGACCATATCCAGATGATTCAGCTCAATTCATTCGGGTGCGGGCCTGATGCCGTGGCCATTGAAGAAAACCGGCAGATTCTGGAGACCGGAGGGAAAAACCAGACCCTGGTGAAAGTGGACGATATTTCCAGCACCGGATCGGTGCGGTTGCGTATCCGTTCCATGGTGGCATCGTTAAAACGGCAGAACAGCCCCCACCGGCCCGGTCAGGAAGTGCGCAGGACCACCCCGCATTTTGAGAAAAAAGACCGGAAACGGCGGATCATTGCCCCGTTTTTTGCCGACAATTATTCCGCATACCTGCCCCCGGTATTTGAGACCGCCGGATACCGGCTCGAAATCCTGCCTCCGCCGGACCGGGTGTCTGTGGAAACCGGGCTCAGGTATGCCGGCAATGATATCTGTTATCCGGCCGTGCTGGTGACCGGGGATATCATCAAAGCCCTGAAAACCGGGCGGTATGATCCTGAAACGATTGCCGTGGGCATCACCCAGACCGGCGGACAGTGCCGGGCATCCAGCTACCTGTCTTTGATCCGGAAAGCCATGGTGGCGGCGGGATTTGAGCAGATTCCCGTTATTTCAGTGACCAGTGCCCAGGGACTGACCCATCAGCCCGGGTTTGACATCAACTGGCTCAAGCTGCTCAAATTGCTGTTTGTCACCACCATGTATGCGGACTGCATTGCCAAGATGTATTATGCCACGGCGGTGAGAGAGGTTCAGGCGGGCACCAGCCGCCGACTGCGGCAAAAATATATTGCTGCAGCCCACCCCTGCATTCTGACCCGGGATTATGACCGGTTTTTTTCGCTGCTGGATGCGGCCGTATCGGAGTTCAACCGGGTGGAGATTGATGACCAGGTCGCAGGTAAGATCGGAATTGTGGGAGAGATCTATATTAAATACAATGCATTCGGCAATCAGTTTCTGACCGAGTTTCTCATGGAAAACCGGGTGGAACCGGTCATCCCGCCGATTCTGGACTATTTTATCCAGGATTTTGTCAATTACCGGGAAAATATCCGGGCCCATATCCGGCACCGGAAACTCACTGATATTTTAGGGCAGTTCATTGAAACGTTTTTGAACACCTTCCATAAAAAAATCAATCACCGGTTTTCAGCGTTCCGGTTTTATACCCCGTTTCATGACATCCGCAAGGTGGCGGACAAAGCCGGAAAGATCCTGTCTCTGGTGAATCAGTTCGGTGAAGGGTGGCTCATCCCCGGTGAGATCGCCTGCCTGGCCGAAGACGGGGTGACCCATGTGGTCAGTGTCCAGCCCTTTGGCTGCATTGCCAACCACATTGTGTCCAAAGGCGTGGAAAAGCGCATCAAGGCCCTGTATCCGGACATGAACCTGCTGTACCTGGATTTTGATGCCGGCACCTCGGAAGTCAATGTCAGAAACCGGCTGCATTTCATGGTGGAGTCGGTGAAAGCCCGGTTTGAAGACCAGCATCACCGGTCAGTTCTGACGTAAAGCCGTATCCGCACCGGTTTCAATACAGCAGGTTGGGCAGAAACAAAATGATCTGTGGAAACAGGATCAGAATGATGACGCCCACAATCAACGCGGCCAGAAAAGGAATCACGCCCTTGAAGATGGTCTGCAACGGGATGGTCTGCCTGAACACGGTCTGGGCCACGCCATAAACCACGTACACATTGATGCCGATGGGCGGGGTGATCACCCCCATCTGGGTGATCATGACAATCATGACCCCGAACCAGACAGGATCATACCCCAGCTGCTGGACCACGGGATAGAAAATGGGCACGGTCAGGGTGACAAAGGCCAGGGCATCGATAAAACAGCCGCCGATGAGATAGATGATCAGAATCACGCTCATGACCAGTACGGCGGGAATGTCCAGACCGGCCACCCATCCGGCGATTTCAAAGGGAATTCTTGTCACGGCCAGAAATTTGCTCAGGATCACGGCGCCTACGATCAGCATCATGACCATGCAGGAGGTGCGAAGGGTCTCCAGAACGGAGTTCACAAATCCCTGCCAGGTGATCTGACGTCTGACCAAAGCGATGAGCAAAACACCAAAAGCCCCGATGGCGGCTGCTTCCGTCGGAGTGAACAAGCCTACGAAAATTCCGATGATGACCAGGGCAAACACCGCCAGGGTTTCGCCCAGACCCAGCAGGGATTTCAGCTTTTCCGTCCATGAAAAAGATTCACCGGGCGGACCCTGTTTCGGCGAAATGGTGCAGCGGATATAAATGCACAAAATGAACAACAGCGTGATCAGCAGGGCCGGAAAAATGCCGGCCACAAACAACGCCCCGATGGACTGCTGGGTTAAAATGCCGTAAATGATGAGTACCACGGACGGGGGCATGATCATGCCGATGCTGCCGCCGGATGCCACGGAACCGGTGGCCAGTTCATCGTCATAGTTGTACCGCTTCATTTCCGGCAGCCCGATGGTGGCCATGGTGGCGGCAGTGGCCGGGCTGGATCCGCACACGGCTCCGAACGCCGTGCACGCGGACACCGTGGCCATGGCCAGCCCGCCTCTGATATTGCCTAGGAATTTATACCCGGCGTCATACAGCCGTTTGCTGATACCCGAATGAAACCCCAGCTGGCCCATGAGAATGAACAAGGGAATGGTGGACAGGTCATAGGAAGCCAGGGTTTCATACACTTCCAGAGACAGCAGGGCCAGGCCGGCTTCGATATTGATGACATAGGAAAATCCCACATATCCCACCAGGGCCATGACAAAAGCCACGGGCATTTGTGTCAGAAACAGTGCCAGCATGAAAACAATGCCGATAATACCGATGAGTGTCGGGCTCATTTCGAATCTCCTTTCCGCAGTTCCACAATATCAAGACAAATGGTTTCCAGAATGGTGATGGAAAAAAGCAGTAACCCGAAACCCAGGATATAAGCGATATAATAAGTGGGGAATTTCAGGCTCATGGATATTTCCCCCATCTGTCTGAGTTCTGTCGCATGCAGAAACATCTGCCATGTGATCAGTCCGAACAGAAATAGAGTCAAAGTCCGTGTGATCAGCCGGACCCAGATTTGGGTTTTTCGGGAAAAGGTCTGCATCAGAATTTCAACGCCCACATGGCCGCCTATTTTATAGGTATAGGGCAGGGCTCCGGCCACAATGATGGTTGCCAGAAACCCGACGATTTCAACTGATCCGAATATCGGGTGTTTGAAGAACCGCCCGATGACATCCACCACGGTCAACAGCATCATGCCGACCAGGGCGATACCGCCGACAAGTTTCATGGCATTGGATAGTTTGTTCAGTGCCAGAGCAATCTGTCTCATTAAAACTCCTGTGTATTGAGAAATAGGGGTTATGGCTGCTGCAGACGGGTTTGGATGAAATCCACAATCGCTTTGCCGTCAATGCCTCTTTTTGCCACGGATTGAACATAGTCTTCTAAAAGAACCGATGATTTTTCAGCCCAGCGTTTTGATTCCTCGTCGGTCTGGGAAATCACGGTGCCGCCTTTGGACAGAAAAAACGCCATGCCTTTTTCGTCCGCCTCATCCCAGGCCTGTCCATGTTTCAGTGCGTATTCTTTGTTGATGCGGGTGAAGATTTCCTGCTGTTTCGGGGTCAATTGATGCCATTTTTTCTGGTTCATGAACACGGCAAAGGTGGTGGTGTATCCGCTGGAAAAGTTCTGGATCATAAATTTGGCCACTTCTCCCAGTTTCCAGCCGTTGTTGGCCTCGATGGGATGGGCTGAGCCGTCCACCACGCCCCGCTGGAGCATCTGATAGGTTTCCGCCATGGACTGGCCCACAGGGGTCCCGCCCAGGGCGGCGATGACTTCCCCGCTGGTGCCGGTTCCCCGGATTTTCAGGCCTTTGAGATCCGCGAGGCCATGGATGGGTTTGTTCCGGGTGTGGATGATGCCGGGGCCGTGGGCATGCAGATACATCACTTCAGTGTTGTGCAGCTCTTCCGGATCGAACCGTTCCAGCACCTGGTTGGCCACGGCCGTGGCCTGGACCCCGGAGGTGTATCCCATGGGCAGGTCAATGGCTTCCAGCACCGGAAACCGGCCCCGGGAATAGGCAATGGCCGTCATGCCGATGTCCGCCACCCCTTTTGCCACGGCAATATAAGTCTGCTGGGGCCGGGTCAGGGTGGAGGCCGGAAAATAGTTGAACACAATCTCGCCGTGGGTCTGTTTTTCTATCTCTTTGCACCAGCTTTCCGCCAGTTGACTGTGAACATGGGTGGGCGGAAAGAAGTTGGAATAGGTCAGCCGCATCTGAGCCCCGGCCGGTTGGATCAGAAAAAAAAAGGGACAGAAAACCAGAAACAATGGAACCGATCGTAAGCGCATTCAAAAACCTCCTCAAGTCAGGCAGCCGTCTGAACCAGAATCATTTTCAGATGGCCGCCTTCTGTTGTTTACATGCCGCTATTTTAGTGTCACAATGTAACTATATTGTAGCATTGATTAAGGGCTATACCGAATGAACCCGCCGGTTGTCAATAAAAATCCGGATTTTTTCGAGAAAATTTCTGACAGTTTCGTTGATAGATCAACATTTATTTGATTGGCAAATGAACCGAAAAGTTCAGGTTTTGATCCTGATGATCTCCCGGTCCGGCTGGTGGGGAAATTCTTTGAGGGAGGCCCAGCGTTTCGGGTCCTGCTTAAAGGTGGGGTCGCTCCGGATATATTCGACCATCAGACGGGCCGTGGCCGTGAGAGAGGACAGATGGGTCCGTTCATACCCGTGGGACGCGTCCACGCCGAATCCCACCAGGGCAGTGCGCACATCATGGCCGGCCTCGATGGCGGAAGCCGCGTCACTGCGGTAATACCGGAACACGTCTTTTTGGAAATCAATATCACAGTCCCGGCACAGGGTCACCAGTTTTTGGGACAGATGATAATCAAACGGGCCGGTCTGGTCTTTCATGGCAATGGTGACTGCGTATTCCGACGCGTTCTGGTCCGGTGCCACCGGCGCCAGGTCCACCACCACCATTTCGGAGACATCTGCGTACACATCCGCAGATGCCCCGAATCCGATCTCTTCGAAAATCGTGAAAATCAGGTGACAGTCCACGGGCAGGGCCATATCGGATTCAACCAGGACTTTGGCCGCACTGAGCACGATGGCGGCCCCGGCCTTGTCATCCAGGTGGCGGGCATTGATGAATCCGTTTTCCGTGATTTCCGGCAGCGCGTCAAAGGCGATGGTATCGCCCACGTCAAATCCGTTTGCCGTCAGGTCCTCCCGGTTGCGGCAGATCTCATCCACCCTCAGCTCCACATGGTCCCAGGTCACGGGCAGCTCATCCACGGCATCGCCCCAGGCATGGCCGGACGCTTTCAACGGCAGGACCGTGCCCCGTCTGGGGCCGGACTGGGTGAAAATAGTGACTCGCCCGCCTTCGGCAAACCGGCTGGACCAGCTGCCGATGGGGGTGACGGCCAGTTTGCCGTTGTCCTTTAACCGGCGGACCATGGCCCCTAAGGTGTCCAGGTGAACGGTGACGGCCCGGTCCAGGGTGTTCTGTTTTCCGGGCAGAGTGGCCCGGATGGAGCCGCGTCGCGTGACTTCGAATTCAATGCCCAGGGCTTCCAGCTGGCTGCCCACATAATGGACCACCTGGTCGGAATATCCGGAAGGGGAGGGGATGCTCAGCAGCTCTTTGAGTTGATGGATCAGATAGGATTCGTCAATGCGCACGCAGGACATGAAGGTTATTCCTTGTGTTTGACAGCGGTTTCCGGAAACAGAAGGTCGATGAACCGCTGGGCTGTGGGTTGGGGTTCATGGTTGGCCAGACCGGGACGTTCATTGGCCTCGATGATCACATAGTCCGGGCCCTGGACATCCGGGACGATGAAATCCAGACCCGTGACCGGGATTTCCAGGCATCGGGCTGCAGCAACGGCGGCCGCAGACAGTTCCGGATGCAGCTCATCCGTGACATCGTGGATGGTGCCGCCCGTATGCAGATTGGCGGTTTTCCGCACGGTCACTTCTTTGTCTTTGTCCAGCACCGTGTCCGGGTCCAGGCCCTGTTCCGCCAGGCATCGGCGGGTTTCCCCGTCCATGGGGATCCGGCTTTCCCCGCCCGTGGCTGCCATGCGCCGGCGGTTGTAGGTTTCTATCAAATCTTTCATGGTATGGGTGCCGGTGCCCCGGATCACAGGCGGCCTGCGCACCGCGGCGGCCACGACTTCATAGTTGATGACAATGACGCGCAGGTCCTGTCCCGGAGCCAGTTCTTCCAGAATGACGTCCGGGCAGGCGTTTTGTGCTTTTTCAATGGCGGTTTTCAGATCTTTTGTGTCGGAGATTCCCACACTGATGCCTTCTCCCTGTTCCCCCCGGGCCGGCTTGACCACCACAGCCTGATATTTTTCCATGAACGAAACCGCCGTTTCCAGGTTCGTATACATAATCTGTGCCGGGACCCGGATGTCATTTTTTGCCAGAAGTTTGCGGGTCAGGCGCTTGTCATCACATTTGGTCATGGCCACGGCCGTGGTGAGATCGGACAAAGATTCCCGGCACGAAATGGTCTTGCTGCCCAGCGTCAAGGTGAACAGCCCGAAATCCTCGTCCACGATATCGATGCGGATCCCTCTTTTTCTGGCTTCATCCACGAGAAGCCGGGCATAGGGATTGAGCCCGGGATATTTCTGGGACGCGGTGTAAAGATCCTGGTTGATGGGATTTTTCCGCTTGATGCAGAACACCGGAATCCGCTGGCACCCCAGTTTTTCATACAAGGCAATGGCCTTTTTGTTGTCGTGCATCACACTGATATCCACAAAGGCCCGGCCCCGGGTGAAATAGTGTTCGCACAAATGCCGCACCAGACTGCTGCCCACCCCGGGAAAATCGGTCTGGGGATCCACGGCCAGAGACCAGAGGCTGGCCCCTTTTTCAGGGTCGTTGAACGCAGCCACATGATCCACGCCCGTGACCGTGCCGATGACCCGGTCATGGGTCAGGTCCCTGGCGACCATATAGGTGCGCAGTTTGTTGGCCCGCTTGTCCAGGATAAAGTCCGGGTCCGCCCCTTTCATATGGCAGGCCCCATAGATCCGGTTGATCTCCCGGGCTTCTCTCCGGGTGGAGACCCGCTGGATGACAAACGGGTTGCGGGTGCGGGAGTCCATGGTGTAATCATAAGACCACAGCCGGAAGGTGTGGGACGGATCCAGAAACAGCTTGTCCGGCGCCAAAGACACCACCACATGGGGATCGATGATGTACATGGCAATGTCCCGGCGGTCATATCCATACTGGGTCATGGTTTCCACGATGCGCTCGTTGTCATCAAAGGTGTGGCCGAACACCAGCCGTCCCCACCCCATTTCCACAAATGCATCGGATATCATGCCTTTTGTGGCCGGTCCCCTGAGTTTTTCCCAGTTTCTCAAAGACTGGCCAAATCCCCGTTCCAGGCGGTGGTTGGATTTTCCCATGCCCTGTCGCTCCTTAGATGTTTAAATGTCGTGCTGCTGACACCAGTATTCCAGCAGGGCCGCCTGCCAGAGCTTGGAGCCCTTGAGCGGCGTGATATGGGATTCAGGATCCGCCAGCAGCCGGTCAATATAGTCCCGGTTGAACAGGTTCCGGTCCCGGGCTGTATCGGTGTTCAGAATGCCTTTGACAAAATCCAGGTATTCCCCTTGCAGGTATTTGAGGGCCGGTACGGGGAAATACCCTTTGGGCCGGTCGATGACCTCGTTGGGAATGACCGCTCTGGCCGCTTCCTTGAGAATGTGTTTGCCGCCGTGCCCCACTTTGTGTTCCGCGGGAATTTTTGCCACCAGCTCCACCAGCTCATGGTCCAGAAACGGGACCCGGGCTTCCAGGCCGGCGGCCATGGTCATGTTGTCCACCCGTTTCACCGGGTCTTCGGTGAGCATCACCAGGGTGTCCAGGCGCAGGGTTTTGTCGATGGGGGTGTCCGCACCGGGCATGTCAAAATGGTCCCGGATGAACCGGGTGCTGACATCGTCTCCGTGATAGGCCTGGGTCACCATTTCCAGAAATTCGTCATGGGACCGGTCCCCGAACACGGTCCGGTAGTCGGTCACGGGATCCGTGCTTTCCATCATGGGCGGATACCAGTGATATCCGCCGAAGATTTCATCCGCGCCCTGGCCGCTCTGGACCACCCTGACATGTTCGGCCACTTTCTGGCTCAGCAGATAGAATCCGATGCAGTCATGGGAGACCATGGGTTCGCTCATGGCTTTGACACAGGCGGGCATGGACGGCAGCACCTCGCTGCCGTTCACCTGAATCTTGTGGTGGTCCGTGGCAAAATGCCGGGCAATGATATCGGAATACAGAAACTCGTCTCCTTTTTCGTCGCCCACACTGTCAAACCCGATGGAAAAGGTCTTCAGATCCTTTTGTCCGGCCTCGGCCAGCAGGCCCACCACCAGGCTGGAATCCAGGCCTCCGGACAGCAGCACGCCCACGGGCACATCCGCCACCAGCCGGCGTTTCACCGATGCCATCAGGGTCTGGCTCACCCGCTGTTTCCAGTCGTCAAACGTGTAGTTTTCTTCTTCCTGGTCCCGCTGATACACGGGATGCCAGTAGGTGTTCCGGGTCATGGTGCCGTCCTGGGAGATCACAGCCCAGGTGGCAGGCGGCAGTTTTTCAATGCCGGACACCATGGTGTGGGGCGCGGGCACCACGGAATGAAACGTCAGATAATAATGCAGGGCCTGGGCAGAGATCTGTGGTTTGATTTTTCCGGTGGCCAGCAGGGCCGGCAGAGAAGAGGCAAACAACAGGCTGTTGCCGGTTTTGTGAAAATATAAGGGTTTGATGCCTAAGCGGTCTCTGGCCATGAACACCTTGTCTTTGGCCTGGTTGTAGATGGCAAAGGCGAACATCCCGTTAAAACGCGTCACACAGTCTTCCCCCCAGGCATGATACGCCTTGAGGATCACTTCCGTGTCCCCGCCGGTATGAAAGGTGTAGCCTTTTTCGATGAGTTCATCTTTCAGGATTTTGTAGTTGTAGATCGCTCCGTTGTACACAATGATCAGCCCGAGTTTGGGGTCGATCATGGGCTGGTTGGAATCGTCACTTAAATCGATGATCTTGAGGCGGCGATGCCCCATCAGGGTCCAGATGCCGTGATAGATATCTTCATTGTCAGGACCTCGGGCCGCCATGGCCTGGTTCATCCGGATGACGGAATCTTCATAAATGGGTTGCCTGTTGAAAAATATTTCTCCGCATATGCCGCACATAAAATCTCCTGTTGAAAGGTAAAATTAGGTTAAAATACAAATAAGGTAACAAAGGCTTAGAATAGCCCCTGGACGTTCAGAATTGTGAACTGAACAAGATCAAAACGCATGTTATCTGTGAATTCATGTCAATAAATATATAGACTCCGGGTTGTTTTGTCAAATTGGCAGGTCAGGCAGAAAGGATCAGGGTTGTGTTAAAAGATAGTTTCATGTTAGGGGTAAGAGAATGATGGTGGGATCGGACCGGATCACGGATCAGGCAATGACAGCGGAGCGGGAAATGGAGAAAAAAATGAGTATTAAATACTGCAGTATCTGCGGTGCAAAAATGACAACCCGGATACCCGAGGATGATGATCATATCCGGCCGGTATGTAACCGATGCGGCCATGTTCATTATGACAATCCCAAACTGGTGGTGGGCTGCATTCCGATGCTGGAAGATCAGGTGCTGCTGTGCAAAAGAAATATCGAACCCAGAAAAGGGAAATGGACCCTGCCGGCCGGGTATCTGGAAAACGGAGAAACCGTTGAGCAGGGGGCGGTGCGGGAAACCCTGGAGGAAACCCGGTCCCATGTTTCCATCATTGCCCCCTACCGCATGTTCAATCTGGTGTTTGTCCACCAGATCTATCTGATGTTCCGGGCAAGACTGCTGGACACTGATTTCGGCCCCACCAAAGAAAGCACAGACGTGCAGCTGTTTTCCGAATCAGAGATCCCCTGGGATAATATCGCGTTTGAATCGATCCGCCAGACCCTGGCCGACTTTTTTTCAGACCGGCCCGGCCGGGCATATTCGTTTGAAATAAAGCAGATCATGCCCCCGGAAAAACACGCCGGTCCGGCCTGACCGGAACCAATATCACAGGATCTCCTTCAGGATCTCGAACCGTTCGAAGGGCGGCATCACACAGGCTCCGGAAAAATAAAGTTTTGCGATTTCCAGCATGTGTTTCGCCTGAATCGTGCCGGTTCTGACGGGATCAGCCGATGTTTCCATCTCCCGGCGCAACGCATCCGGAACGGCAATGCCATCCACCTTGTCGTGCAGAAATGTCGCGTGCCTGAAGGACAGCAGCGGAAGTATTCCCATGAGTTTGGGCACGGGCAGATGTGCGCAGGCATCGGCCAGGGTTTTTGCCGTGGGTTCATCATAGACCGGCTGGGTGACGATGAACCGGGATCCGGCCGCCACTTTTTTTTCCAGGCGTTTGACCTCGTTTTTCAGCCCGTTGCGCTCCGGCCGGAAATCCAGGACAGCCCCGGTAGTCAGGCCGGATTCGTTGGCCAGGGTGATCAGCTGGTACACATTCACGTCATTCACCGCCGTGGCACCGTCCTTTTGCCGGCCGGCGGACGGGTCCCCGGTAACGGCGATCAAGGTGTCGATCCCCAAGGCTTTCGCCCCCCACAGTTCCGCCTGAAGTCCCAGAAGATTGTGGTCCCGCACTGTCAGGTGCAAAATGGCGGGCTTGCCGGTTTTCTGATGCAGCAGGTGGCAGAAAACCATGGCGGACATCCGGGGTTTGGCCACAGGATTGGTGGCCACGCTGAATCCGTCAAAATCAAGATCTGAAATCGCGGCCAGTTTGTCCAGAAGGGCTGCGGGATCGTTACCGGCCGGCGGCACCACTTCAATGGTGGTGACAAATTTTTGGGTGTCAGAGATCACAAAGGACATGGGGTCTCCTTTTGTCAAGGGGTTAACAAGCCTTGACAGTATGCCCTGAAACCGGTGTCAGGTCAAATTAAAGCTTGAAATCCAACTCAGCCGGCAGCCGTGTTTGATACCCTGGTGCCGGGCAGGTTCTATCCCCAGGGATTGATTACAGGCCTGCCCGGTGTGTTCAAAGGCAATACCACCCCGTTCCGGTGCCTTGAAAAAAATCCCCGGACGGTTGTGGCGGATCTGAACCATCCTTTGGCCCGGTTTCTCCTCACCATTACCCGAAAGATATCACCTGGGAAGTCCAGACAAAGGCGGAGCGGGGCGGATCCTGCATGGAGTTCCCATCTGCCGGATGATCCGGTTTTTTCAGAAGTGCACGGCCTGGGAATGAACGCAAAAGAACTGGCAGCCACCCACTCCTTCCGGGGATATCCCCGGCCCGTGGACGACCGGTATTTCCCGCAGCTCCGGCTGGCTGATCCCGTGTTCGGGGTGACCGGCGTTATCGCTTGACAGAAGCGTCATAAGACATTCTGGTTTTGATATGTGAGGACCGGTTCAACATAATTGATATTTAATGGCTGAAGCCGGGGACGGGATTTTTCAAATTAGTGTTGACATACCATTTATGGTATGTTTTAACATTGTTAATGTGGTCAGTTTATGAACATAGACGTGTTTCAAAACAACTCGATAGCATTCCAAAAGATGTGTTGAAACGGTACGAAAAATGGAAGGATATCGTCACTATTTCCGGTCCCCAGGGGCTTCGTAAAATGAAAGGGTTGCGGGATGAGGCATTGAGTGGACCATGGAAAGGCCATAGATCATCCCGATTGAACAAACAATACAGGGTGATCTATAAAATAATTAAGGATCAAGTTTTCATCAAAGTGGTGAGTGTGACTCCCCATGATTATCGGAGATCGTAATATGAAAGAATATTCAAAGGCCACTAAACGTATTGATGTGTCTGTGGGAGAATCTGTTAAAATCATACGACAGATGCAGGAACTCAGTCAAAATGAACTTTCCAGAATGACCGGAATTCCTCAGTCAACCATCTCGGCCATTGAAAACGACAGGGTTCAACTGGGTGTGGAAAGAGCAAAGGTTCTGGCACGGGCACTCAGTTGTCACCCAGCGGTGCTGGTATTTCCCGGATGGGACATCGAACAGGAATCTGCCGCCTGAGAGACTGTCCGGTCCAGTGTCATCATTTCTCCGGATGAAATGTCTTCGCTGAGAACCGCTATCATTGCTCCGATGGTCCCAAAGGGATGCCATTATCCCACAAGGATTCCTTGCACGTTTCAGGGCAGAAAAGGGTGGATACTTCTTGACCAGATAAGGGCGGTTGACAAAACACGGGTGATCCGGAAACTGGGGGTTCTTTCAAAAAAAGCGCAGACCAGCGTTCTTCATTGCCTGCAGGAATTGTTTGCACAATAATAAATTTTATTTAATCCTTTTATAGATAAAATCAGCAGCCACGGGAAAATGATCCGAAGGATATTGGTCACCTTTATGGAAGGTCAGGACCCGGCGGGTGACCGGCCGGATTTCGCCCCTGTATAAAATCCAGTCGATGTGCCGGCCGTCGGTCCTGCCGGTGAACCCGTGAAACGTGCCCGGGGGATCTGCTTCAAACACTTCTCGGAATCCGTGGGTCTGAAAGGTTTTGAAAGCGGATGAGTCATGGCCGGTGTTGAAGTCACCGGTGATGACCACGGGCAGTCCCGGCGGGAACCATTTCAGAAAACCGGCCACCATGCCGGCGCTTCTGGCCTGGACCGCCGCGTTAAAATCAAAATGGGTGTTGGCTGCCAGCAGATGCCGGCCCTGTTTTTCAAACCATCCGGCCACACACTGCCGGGGCCACCGGGAACCGGACATTTTGGACGGAATGTCGGGAAACCGGGAGATGAAATGGTGGCGGTGGCCTAAGCAGGTCCAGTCTTTGTGAAAAAAGATCATGTTGGATTGCCACCAGGGATGGTTTTGGTTGTACCAGCCGATGTGGCCGTACTGGGTCAGGGTGTTTTTCAGAAATTCCGCCTGAAAATGGTTTACCTCCTGGAATCCGATAAAATCGGTTTTCATCTGTTTCAGAAAATCTTTGACCACATCCCTGCGTCGTTCCCAGCGGTTTTTGTCATCTTTTGCCAGGCCGAAGCGCAGGTTCATGGTCATCACGCTGAAAGATGCAGAATCTGTTTTCATTCTTTCAGGATGCGATATTCTTGGCTCTGTGTCAACTTCTACAGATGCACATCAGGGTTGAAAAATGAGAAAATCTTTCTTGCATTTTAACAGGTCATCCCTATACTTCTTAGTTTAGTTGAATCAGTTTGCTCCAGACTGGGCAGGCTTTTGAATAAAATTCCAGCCGCCGGGCTTACACCGGGCGGCCGGTGAAAATAAAGGAAAAACACCGTGAGTAAACGCGTGATTATTGTCGGCGCCGTGGCTTTAGGCCCCAAAGTGGCGTGCCGGCTCAGACGGCTGGATCCGGATGCGCAAATTACCGTGATTGACAGGGACAATCTGATTTCATATGGGGGATGCGGCATCCCTTATTATGTGGGCGGGGATATCAATGATCTGGAAGGGCTTTGTTCCACCTCTTCCCATGTGCTGCGTGATCCGGCATTTTTCAGGTCCAGCAAAGGGGTGAATATTCTGCCCCGGGTGGAGGCAATGTCCATTGACCGGGATAAAAAAACACTGCATATCCGTCACCTGGACACGGAAAAAAAAGAAGCTCTGCCTTATGATAAACTGGTGATCGCCACCGGGGCGACGCCGGTCCGGCCCCCGATTCCCGGCGCAGACCTGCCCCGGGTATTTACTGTGTCCAATCTTCATTCTGCCAGGGATATCAAAGATACCATCTCCAAGGGAAAAGTGGGCCGTGCCGTGGTGGTCGGAGCCGGTGCCATCGGGATCGAAATGGCCGAGGCATTGACCGATCTGTGGGGCGTGGATACCACCATCGTTGAGATGGCGGATCAGATTCTGCCGGCAGCCCTGGGAAAGAACATGTCCAGGGTAGTGGAGATGGAATTGAAGCAGAACAACGTCACGATCCTGCTGTCTCAAAAAGTGGATAAAATCAACGGCGATGACACATCCGGGGTGACATCCGTGGAAGTCGGGGGGAAAACCCTGCCGTGCGATCTGGTGGTCATGTCCGCCGGGGTCCGGCCCAACACCCGGTTTGCCAAAGATGCCGGGCTGGCTGTGGGCAGTTCCGGGGCTCTTTTGGTGGACCGGGGGCTGCGCACCACAGATCCGCATATCTATGCCGGGGGTGACTGCGTGGAGCTCAGAAACCTGGTCAACGGCGAAAACATGACCATGCCGCTGGGGTCTCTGGCCAACCGCCAGGGCCGGATCATTGCCAACAACATTCATGGCCGGGCTTCCAAATTCAAGGGCACTGTGGGCACTTTCTGCATCAAGGCGTTTGACATGGCCGCAGCCAAAGCCGGGCTGACCTTTGCCCAGGCCCGGGCCATCGGATACGATCCCGTCCATGCCGTGGTGGCCCAGTCGGACAGGGCCCATTTTTATCCCTCGTCCCGGATTATGTATATTCACCTGATTGCCGACCGGAAAACCCGGCGAATCTTAGGCATTGAATCTGTGGGCGGTCAGGGAGATGCAGTCAAGGCCCGGGTGGATGCGGTGGCGCCCCTGCTTTCCGCCGGCATTGATGTGGACGAGGTCTGTTCCCTTGAAACCGGGTATGCCCCGCCCTTTGCATCGGCCATGGATATCATCAACAATGCCGGCAATGTGCTGGACAACATCCTGGAAGGGCGCAACGTGCCCATGGATCCCGTGGATTTTGTCCGTGAATTTGCCAAAGACCAGATCCAGGTCATGGATGTCAGGGATCCCAAAGAAGCGGCCCCGTTTATTGAAAAATACAAGGACAAATGGATGAATATTCCCCAGGACCAGCTCCGGGACCGGCTGGATGAGGTGCCGTCCGACAGACCCCTTTGCCTGGTCTGCGGTACGGGAGCCCGGTCTTATGAGTGCCAGGTGCTGCTCAATCAGAAAGGGTTTGACAATGTCTGCAACGTCCAGGGGGGCCATGCCATGATCCTGGCCGTGGCACCGGATTTTATGGACATTTGAGAATATCATGAATATCTGCATGTTCACCAATACTTACCTGCCCCATGTGGGCGGGGTGGCCCGGTCAGTATACACCTTTTCCAGGGACCTGCAAAAAAAGGGACACCAGGTGCTCATTGTTGCACCGACCTTTGCCGGAGACGATGCCGATAACAGTGAAGATGTCATTATTCTGCGGGTCCCTGCCATCCAGAATTTCAACGGCAGTGACTTTTCCATGCGCATTCCCGTGCCGTTTTACATTGACGAAAAACTGGATGCATTTGCCCCGGATATCATTCACAGCCACCACCCGTATCTGCTCGGCGATGCCGCCTTCAGGGCTGCCCGGCGGCGCAGGCTGCCCCTGATCTTCACCCACCACACCCTGTATGAAGAATATACCCATTATGTGGCCGGGGAAAATGACAATTTCAAGCAGTTTGCCAGGAATCTGTCCACCATGTACGCCAATTTATGCGACCAGGTGGTGGCGCCCAGCAAAAGCATTGCCGATCTGATTAAAAAACGCGGCGTCACCACACCGGTAGCACAAATTCCCACAGGCGTGGACATACAGTTTTTTGCTTCAGGGGACGGGCAGGGTTTTAAAAAAACGTACCACATCCCGGAAAATGCCGTTGTCATCGGACATGTGGGCCGGCTTGCCCCTGAAAAAAATCTGGTGTATCTGGCTGAAAGCGTTGCCAGATCCATGCAATCCCTTGAAGACACCTGGTTTTGTGTGGCAGGAGACGGTCCGGACCGGCAAAAAATCCATGATATATTTACAGACTGCAACTTTGCCCACCGGCTGGTTCTCACAGGAAACCTCACGGGTAAAGCCCTGGCCGATGCGTACCAGGCCATGGATCTATTTGTTTTTTCGTCACAATCCGAAACCCAGGGCATGGTGCTCACCGAAGCCATGGCCGCAAAAACACCCGTTGTTGCCCTGGATGGTCCGGGGGTCCGGGAAGTGGTGGAAAACCAGAAAAACGGGAGACTGCTTCCTGAAGATGCAGATCAAAGTGCGTTTTCCCGGGCCATCCGGGATGCCGTGTCTGATTCTGAAAAATTGCGCTTCTGGCAGAAGCACGCAAGCCAGACAGCCCTGAAATTCAGCAGACAAGCCTGTGTCAATAAGCTTCTCGACCTCTATGCCACCGCTGTTTCTCCTAAAGATGACCGGGCTGAAAATGAAGATACGGAAACAGAACCCTGGGAATCATTTTTGGTTGCCCTTCAAACCGAATGGGAACTGATCGCTGAAAAAGCCCAGTCCCTCACCTTGTTGAACCGGGATGATGGTACCTGAATTATTCAAAAAATGGCTGCCATGGCGGTTTCTGATCAGACGGGTCACCGGATTTTACGGATTTCTGGATCCTGTCACCCTGATGGCCCGGCTGCGGCAGTTTGGCAAGCCCTCTGAAGTCCAGGAACCCATTGAACTGCTCCGGGCCGGGCTTATCTTCCATGCCCGGGGACTGGTCAACACCCGGGCCATCCAGTACAATCTTGACTGGGTCTGGCCCTTCTGGGTGGTGAAACAGTTCACCCCGCAAGATGCGTCTTTTATCCCCAGGGGATTTTCCTTTTCCCATATCAATGTGACCCACAGAAACTGGACGGCAGTCGGCCATCCAGACCTTGCCGCCTACCCGATCATCGATCCCAGGGGACTTGTGACCCCTTTGTTTGATGCATGGTCCATTGATGTCTGGCTCATGACAAAAGACAATAACCTGCTGCTGCCGTCCCGGCAGCCCAGTGTGGTGCAGACCCTTGATCTGTCAGGCGAACTGGCCGTCACCACTGCCACAGAGGAAAACAGCCTGTCTCTTGTGTGCACGGCCCGCGTGAAAATGGACACCCCTGCCGGCCCGGTGATGCAGATGACTGCCAGAGGCAGCATGCAAACAGATACGGGGTGGCTTGTTGTGTCCATACGGCCCTATAATCCGGAAGGGATCTATTTCATCGACCATATCCGCTTTAAGGACAGCCGGTTTGTCATCAACCACACCCACGAGGTGCACTTTGGCGCCGCGCCTGAAAAAGTGCTGTTTTCCACCTATGATCACGGGGATGTGGCTTTGGAACTGGACCGGCCCCAGGCGGAAAACCAGGCGGCATGCCCCATCGGCATGGCAACGGCTGCCGCGTTTTTCCCGATTGGCGCCAAAGAGGCGACCCAAATTGATATTCAGGTGCCCCTGAATCAGGACACGGACGTTGTCTCTTCCAACACCGGCCGGCCGGCAGCACCGGCGTCACACATGGTGTCACAAACCGCAGCCCTGGCCATACCGGATGCCAAATTTCAATTTCTGTATGATGCGGCGGTCAGGACCCTGCTGCTGTTAAGTGCGGATGAGGTGGTTCCAGGACCTTATACCTACCGGCGGTTCTGGTTCCGGGACGCATGCCTGATGATGAATGCCCTGCTGGGCTTAGGGCTTGCCCAAAGATGCGAGCGCCTGATCCAGGGGTTTGAGAGCCGCCAGAAACTGAGCGGGTATTTCCAGTCCCAGGAAGGGGAGTGGGATTCCAACGGTCAGGTGCTGTGGATCGCTCATCGGTTTGCCCAATGCACGGGGCAGGGTTTTTCGACATCGGTTTTCACCTCTCTCATGAAAGGAGCCCGGTGGATTGTGCACAAACGCCGGAGCAAAAAGGATGGCAAACCCCATGACGGGCTGCTGCCGGCCGGTTTCAGCGCCGAACATTTAGGGCCCAATGATTATTATTATTGGGATGATTTCTGGGGGGTTGCCGGACTTCGGGCCGCTGCAGAACTGGCAAAAAACCAGGGAAATGCTGCAGATCAGAATTTGTTTGCGGCCCAGGCCATGGATTTTGAAACCTGCATTTTCACCTCCCTGGCCCAGTCCCCCGGGTATCAAAAGCACCAGGCCATGCCGGCATCGCCTTACCGCCGGATGGATGCCGGTGCCGTGGGATCCCTGGTTGCCGATTATCCGTTGCAGATCACATCCCCCAATGATGCCGGGATCATGAACACCCTGTCTTATCTCATGAGCCATTGTTCTTTTGGCAATGCTTTTTTCCAGGACATGATCCATTCCGGCATCAATATTTACCTGACCCTGGCCGTGGCCCAGACCTTTTTGCGCAGCCGCAACCCCCGGTACAAAGAATTGATCCATGCGGTTGCAGATCTGGCAACCCCCACAGGCCAGTGGCCGGAAGCCATCAATCCTTTGACCGGCGGCGGGTGCATGGGAGACGGTCAGCATGGCTGGGCTGCCGCAGAATGGGTCATGATGATGCGCAGCCTGTTTATCAGAGAAGAAGGGCGTACGCTCATTCTGGGGTCTGGTATTTTTCCGGAATGGCTTGAACAGGACACCCCGTTGTGTTTCGGTCCCACCCTGGTACCCGGAGGCGTGGTCAGCGTGAGATTTGTCCGGTCGCGCACCGGCCTGGAACTGTTTCTTACCGCATCTGTCAAGGGCAGACCGCTTCCCTGCACAGCAGCGGTTCCCGGATATCGGCCAAAGGAACTGGACACATCCCACGGGTATTGTCTGCTTGAACCGGCTTCGTTTCCCTGATCCGGGGATTTTTTCTGCCTCAATGCGTGTGTTTCAGGCTTAAACCCATGTTTTGCCGGCCAGGAACATGTTACGATTTCATGATGTGGCGGTATATGCCAAGAATTTTGCGCCGGAATAGAAAAATTGCCACAAGCACGCCCCCGGCCACGGCCAGCAGGCTCATGTCCCATTGCACCACAGCCCTTCCCATGATCACAAAAGGAATGCCCATGATCCCCTGAATCAGCCACGCGCACCCCATGTAAGGAAAAAACCGGATGCCTGACAACGGCAGCAGAAGATTTTTCAAGGCATAGCTGAGCCCTGGAATGGCCATGAATAAAAATCCGAATCCCAGGCGCCGGTTTTCCGGCAGTTGGGGGATGGATATGTTGAATTTCTCTGCCAGGGTCTGTATCCACCGGCCGGCAACGGCCCGGGTGAACCAGAATGAAAAGGTAAGGTGAAACGGCATCACCGCCAGCATGATCGCAATGCCCCCCACAGATCCGAATCTTAATCCCAGGAGAACCAGAAACGGGACGACGGGAAACCCCACTGCCGGCAGAATGGCATAGGGCAGCACCACCATTGCCGGATGGGCCTGGGGTCCGGAAATATGTGCCCAGAACAGATCCATACCCCCGTTATCCCCGCAAAACAAATATTTTATATGCCAGCATCAAACATTCCTTTATTGTTTGCCCGTATCTTAATTTAAAAACCGTGTCCAGGTCAAATTTTTCTTCAGATCACAGGGCAAGAGGGTACCCGGTCGTATGAAACTCATGCCATGATCCAAAAAGGAGCTTCGGATTTTTATGATCCGGATTGACATATATCAAGGAAATAGTCATGGTCTATGTCATATACTTCCGGTAAGTTCACAAAAAAAGACCGACAACCAGAAAATTCTAAAGGGCGGAACAATGGATACAATAATACTGACCCCGGAGTCCAACGACCATTTCGCCGGTATGGTTGAAGAGATGAGCCGGTCAAACCTGAGCCGCTGCTGGCACTGCCTTTGCTGCAGCGGTGGATGCCCGTTTGCACAGGATATGGACATGCTTCCCAACCGGGTCATCCGCATGGTTCAGCTGGGAATGAAACACCGGGTGCTGTCTTGTTCCACCATCTGGCTGTGCGTGGGGTGCAATACCTGTTCCATGGAATGCCCCAATGCCGTGGACATGGCCGCGGTGATGGATGCGCTTCGCCGCATCGCCATTCAGGAAAAGGTGAAAATAGCGGAACCTGCGGTGCTGTCGTTTCATCAAAAAGTGATCGATTCCATTTCGCGATATGGCCGAACCCATAAACTGGAAATCATGATGCGGTACAAACTGTCTGAAAAAGATTTTTTCTCGGACATGGACCTGGGCCTGAAAATGCTGTCCAAACGGAAACTGGATCTCATGCCGTCCAAAGTAAAAGACCGGCAACAGGTTCAGGATCTGTTCACGCTGGCAAAGGAGTTGTCATGACCTTTTCTCACACACAACTGAATTATTTTCCGGGCTGCTCCCTGGCCACCACGGCCAAAGAAAATAATGCCTCGTTAATCTATTTTCTGGAACAGTTTGATATCGGGTTGAAGGAAATCCCGGACTGGAACTGCTGCGGATCATCGTCCACCCACAGCATCGATGCCGGACTGGCCCTGGCCCTGGCCTCCCGGAACCTGTTTCTGGCCCCGGATGACAAGCCACTGCTCATCGCCTGCCCGGGATGCCATCTCCGGCTGGGAGAGGCGAAGTTGACCCTGAGCACCAATGCTGAAAAACGACGCCGGGTGGAACAGCATTTTGGGGAATCCTTTCATGCTGATCTCAAGCTGCTGCATTTTTTTGAACTGTTGGCGGACATGAGCTGTGCCGGGCGGTTCAAAGACCTGAGCGGCCGGCTGAAACATCTGAAAATCGCCGCCTATTACGGATGCATGCTGGCACGGCCTCCCCGGATGAACAAACAGCCCAATCATTACGGGTTGATTGAAAAAACCATGACCGCTTTAGGCGGGGATCCCGTGCAATGGGGATATTCAGGCACCTGCTGCGGCACGTTTCTGTCCGTCAGTCGGCCGGCCATATCTTCCAGGCTGGTGAACCGCATCATGAAAGGAGCCATTCAATCCGGCGCGGAATGTATTGTCACGGCCTGCGCCATGTGTCATCTGAATCTGGAGATCCGGTGCGCCCCTGAAAACCGGATCCCCGTGTTTCATTTTTCTGAAATTCTGTCTCTGGCCCGGGATGGAAAAGCCTCCAGAGAATGGCTGAACCGCCATTTGATCGATCCGGTCCCGGTATTGAAAACCCGGTGGCAGGTGTGATTTCAGACGTCTGTTCTCAAGGTTAAAATCACCCCGGTGATATTGTCACTGCCGTCTTCAGTCAGGGCGGCTTTTATCAGGGCATCTGCGGCAGTCGCCGGGTCAGTTGTTTGGCGGCAGGTGGTGATGATGGTGTCTAATGAGATATGGCGGTAACATCCGTCCGACATCAACAGAATCATGTCATCTTCCGCCAGTTCAAACCGGCCGGATTGCACTGCCAGTTCCCCGCATCCGATATACTGCTCCAGCACCTGCCGGGAGTAATGGGTCTGTGCCTGATCCGGGGTGATCTGTTTTTCACGGATCAGGAAATCCGCCAGGGTCTGGTCCCGGGTGATCCGGGTTAAATGATCCCCATGCAGAAGATACAACCGGCTGTCGCCGGAATGGGCCCAGAACACGGTATTGTTTGACACCACCGCACAGACCAGGGTAGTTCCCATGCCGTTGAGATAAGGGTCTTTGTCCGCCATGTCGCAGATATCCCGGTCCATTTTTCTGTAAAACCGTTTCAGCGAATTCAGGGGGGATTCATCATCCTGAAGGCTCAGGCCCAGGAGGTGTTTGATCACATGGTCTGCTGCAATTTCGCCGCCGATGGCCCCTCCCATTCCGTCCGCCAGGGCCAGCAATGCAAAATCGTGGTTTTCCGGGTCAGAGTGATTTTCAAGGCAGGTCAGATACCGGTCCTGGTTGGTTTTTCGCTGATGGCCGATATGGGTGGCAGCGGCAATGTCCATGTGGCGGCCGGGCAGGGCATCCCGGGTTTCATGCTGCCCTGAACTCATGCAGCAGTACCGCCCCGGTAAAAGCACGGGTCCGGATCTTCGAACCGGGTCAGGACCGAAGTCCGTGGCATTCATCAGCCATTTCCGGGCTTCCTCCGGTGTCTGAAACCGTTTGTCCGGATTTTTTTCGCAGGCTTTCAGGATAAACTGTCTCAGGGATCCGGGCAGGTGTTTCACCTGTTTTCCCGGATCGGGCAGCGGCTGATGACGAATCTGTTTCATGATTTCACCCGAATCCACGGCATCCCAGGGCAGCCGGCCGGTTATCGTGTGAAAGGCAGTGATCCCCAGAGAAAACAGGTCGCTGCGAAAATCCGCCGGTTCTCCGTCAAACACTTCCGGGGCCAGGTAATGCAGGTTCCCGCCCATCATAAAATCATCCGTTCCCACGGGACAGGCCAGGCCGAAGTCGATGAGCTTGATCGGGTGATCTTTGGATACCATGATATTGGCCGGGTTGATGTCCCGGTGCACCAGGCCCTTGTTTCCGGCATAGGCCATGGCGGACAGCAGTTGATCCAGAAAGCTCCGGGCAAGATCAGACGGGATGCGGTGTTGTCGGGTGATCATCTCTTCCAGAGAAAGGCCTGTGAGGTATTCACAGGCAATGAACACGGTTTTGAAACGGGAGGTGATATCATAAACTTTCAGGATGTGGGGGTGATCCAGACCTGCAATGATCCGGGCCTCGTTTTTGAAGTTGTCTTTAAATTCTTTGTTCATGGACAGATGGTGTCGCAGCATTTTCACGGCCACGGGTGTTTCCAGATCCAGGTGAACGGCCTTGTACACAATGCTGTACCCGCCTTTGCCGATGATGTCGGTGATCAGGTAGGGTCCGATGCGGCGTTCGGCAATGGGGCCGTTGCGGTCGAACCGGTCCGCCACCAGTTCGGTTAAAAAGGCATACAGGTCCGGGTCCTGTTCCGGGATCCGGTCAAAATCCGGTTTATGGATGGCCCAGGCTTCCAGGTCGGTTTCCGCTTCCACGTGAAATCCCATGGGTTCCCCGGTCAACAGCGAGATCATGCCCACGACGTCCCCTTCGCTGCGGTGTCCCACCGGATGGAGCCCGTGTTCGTTTTCCACCAGCTCCAGGCAGGCCCCCTGCTGAATGATATACCCGGTTGAGGTCCGGCTGCCCTGGGTGATGAACCGGGCGCCTCCGGGAATCTGCACGGGTTCCAGGTGGTTGAGGATCGGGGATGCGGCAAAGGGATGGATGAATTTCAGAAATTTGGTACGGATATTGGTGCTGCCCTGCTCAGCCCGCACCTGAAGATAAAATTCGCAGTCCAGACAATCCTCCTGTTTTCCGGCATAGGTGCCCTGGACCCGGTTGTGGCACAGGGTGCCGGCCACGGCCCAGCAGAAACGGCCTGCACAGGTGCCCTCGTTGGTGCCGTCATGGGATCGGTCCACAGCAGCCGGACAGATACCTTTGTCCGCAGCATGGCGGCCCCCCGGCTCCCGGCCGCAGCCCATGTATTCCCAGCAGTTGATTTTCCGGGTCATGGCGGGTTATCCGGTGGCCAGGATGGTATTGAGCTCATCCGCCAGGGTCTGATGGGTGGCAAAAACCGTTTCAGCGGATCCGAACCGCTGTGCCTGCTGCGCGAACTGCGCTTCAAGGCTGTCTGCTTCCTCAGAAGAAAGCGCTTTTTCCGCCATGGGAAAAAAGATCCGGTCTTCCATGCCGATGTGGCGGTGCAGCAAAGATACATATACGCTTAAGTTTTCCAGGACCCGGGTCACGGCCATTTCATCATTTTCTTCATATCGGGGCAACGCGGTTTTGATTCGGGCGATACTTTGCTTGCACCGTTCATGCTGATACCGAAGCACCCCCATGGCCGTGTCCAGTTCCCCTTGTTTTTTGTAGGACAGCATCCCAAACAGCAGAAACTCCTCCTTGAAATGATGAAATTGATCGGCAAACTGTTCACAGAAGGTGACGGCTTTTTCAAAAAACAGGGCCGGCACGGGATCTCCCGTTTCCAGGGCCTGCCGGGACCGGTCCAGAAGAATCAGCACCTGTTTGATCAGCACATGTTCCTGAATTAACACCCGGGTGACGTGCATGGGCCTTCCTCCTTTATGTCAGGTGGTATTCCTCCCGCAGGGTCTGTGACATGGCACGGGTCAGTTTAAACGCCTTTTCCACGGTTTTTTCTTTGTCCTTGTTCACCAGGCAGCAGGTGGCAGGGGATATCAGGCTCTGGGCCAGGATCTGGTCCAATGGGATCCCTTTTTTGTCCAGGGCCTGCCACACGGTTTTGAGCCGGAACGCCAGCAGGTCCAGGTTTTCCGTTTCAAAGGTCTCCATGCCCGTGGGCACGATCCCCCATACCAGGATGCCGCCTCTGTCCAGAAACCGTTTCACCGACCGGGTGCTGGCACCGAAGATATCCGCATTGGTATAGATGTCCAGAGACAGAATATCCATGTCCAGGCCCAGGAGGAAATCCCAGTCCGGGTTCCCGCACAGGTGAATGCCCCGGGGCCGGTCAATGGTGGAGAAGAACAGGTCCAGGTCCTGCTTTGCCTTTTGTTCCCCATACCCGGACATGGCGGAAAACACGAACTGCATGCCCGGCTCGTCAATGAACATGAACGCGTTGGGGTTTTTCTGCTTGAGTTTTGACAGCTGCACATTGATGCGCTTTGCCATGAACTCGAACATGAACGGCCGCACCGTGTCGTCAAACAGAATGGGCCGCTCATCCTGGTCCAGGATATTGAATCCGAAGCTCACCGGGCCTTCCAGCTGGCCCCGGATGGCCGGCCGGTCCGACAGGTCCAGGTCCAGAAACCGGTGGTATACGGCGGAATAGGTGTTGCTGACATCAAAATATTCCGGGTCGTCAAAATGGGCCATGGTTTCCTCAAATTCTTCCACAAACCGGTCCATGGAAAACCGCAGGGTCTTTTTTTCCAGATTCAGAATGATGCCGGGAAAATGCTCGCCTGCCTGGACATACATGTCTTCGTAATAGGAATAATTGGGCAGCTGGGGCCAGAACGGAATATCCAGGGTCAGAGCCGCGTCCAGGGCCGGGTCCACATCCGTGTGGGGCATCACGGCCATGGCTGTGGTCAAAAGATTACCGGGGATGGTCATGTCACTCTCCTTTCATCTCTATGAAAGGCGCGGTTTGAGCGCGCCGTGCTTTCATAGCTTGAATCATTTTTTTCATTTTTTCAACATCGATTTCCGGGTGTCCGCCTGTCTGAACGGATGGAGGCCGGGTCACATGGGCCAGGTAGGCTTGCTTGGAAATACTGTTATGCCAGTTGCCTGACAGCCGGGCAGCGGCAATGCCGGCCACAAACAGGACGGCGATGACAATGCCGGGCAGGGCATGCCGGAAGGATGACCGGACCGGGGGCAAGGAGAACCGGATGGCGTTTTTTTCCGGACACACCGCAACACAGGACAGGCAGGCAGAGCATTCAGGAGACCGGATCTGTTGTTTTTGCCGGATCTGAATCAACCCCGGGCAGTGGTTTTCACATTTTCCGCATTTTGTGCAAAGGTCTGGATCTCTGTGAATATGTCCGATGCTCAGCAACCCGAGAACACTCAGCACCGCGCCGTAAGGGCACAAATACCGGCACCAGAAATAAGGGATCACAAAAGACAGCACCATCAGGCCGGCCATCACCTTGAAAGCCAAAGGAGAGATGTCCGTGAAAAAAGCCAGCATCTGGATATCGGCAAACCGGTTGTAGGGGCTGTGGATGAACTGCTCGATGGCCGGCAGCGGCATTTTATAGAAAATATAATAAATGAAAAATCCGGCCAAAAGGTATTTCAGGCTTCGCAAAGAGGTGTCGATCCATTTGGGCAATGTCAGGGTCCGGTGGAACAGCCGGAAGTGCACCTTGGCCAGGATCTCGGAAAACAGACCGAAGGGGCAGACCCAGCTGCAGACCCCTTTTTTGACCACCAGGGCCGTGGCGCAGACGATCAGAAAGATCACCAGCCCGGATGGATGAATATCATTGATGGTCCAGGTGGACAGGGTGTGCTTCAGGCTGACCAGGGCACTGATGGGCAGAAACGCTTCCACCCCCGGGGGCCGGTTGAAATCCGGAACAACCCCTTGTTCCAGATGAAAAACAAACCATGTGAACTGAATGCCGATGGCAAGGGTGATTCCCAGAAATATCAGCTGAAACCATCGTCTGACGGATAAGAATGAACCCAAAAGAGATTTTTTGCCTGTCATAAGTGTCTATCCTGTTGTTTATATGCAGTCATATATCCACTTGTAACAGGACCGGTTGCCGGACGCATTGATTCAGGTCAATTTTTTAAAGAAATTTTTTGGTGCGACGGTCTGTTATACGGAAAGCTTGTCCCAGCGCAGCATATGGGCCACCACCATGCCTGCAATAAATCCGGCCGCCAGGTTGGATGCCAGGGTGATGCCCAGTATCAATGTGGCGACAAACAGGTCTTTGCGCCGGTCCAGGTCCATCATGGCAAGGGTCAGTTGCGCGCCTGCGAATATGAGCAAAACCCCCAAAATGGACATGGGGATTAAGTTGAACACCTGGACGATACTGTTGCCGAAAAGGATCGCCAGGCCTGCAAACAGCCCGCCGATCACAACCATCAGCCCGGCCGGAAATTTCCGATTGTCCAGCAAAAGCAGGGTGGCAATGGCACCGATGATCCCGATGATGACGCTGATGGGAATGCCGGCCAGGGCCTGTATGGTGAGATGGGGTTCCACCGCCGCCTGCAGGGCCTGGTATTTCGATGTTCCCATGATGAATTTCACCCCGCCTGAAATCAGCAGCGCACCCGTGGACAGCTGCACCCCGCGCACCACGGATTTGGGGGTGAATTTCCGGATCACATCGATGGTCCCGGTCATGCCCACGATCAGCAGAAACACGCCCATGAGAAATCCGGATGCCAGGATCTGCTCGGCGGTCATGGCCGTGGCAATGGCATAGGCCCCGATAACCTTCATAGGCTGGACCGGCACGGTCATGCCGAAATAAGATCCTGACAGGATGTAGAAAAGCCCGATGCTGAGAAACAACCCCACCGGACTGAGACCATTGAACAGCACCATGGCGATCGCTATCGGCAGCAGTGCCCCCAGGTCCCCCAGGGAACCGGCCAGTTCCATCCGGTCAAATTTGAAACGGTCAGACATGATCTCTCCTTTTCCCCATATAGTCACGTAAAATTTCTTATTCGTGATAGTATAATCATTGACAAGTGCGGTCAAGTATTTTATGGAATGAGTCTGTCAATAAAAAGGACAATTTGGACGGCACTGCACGGTTTGGAAAACAGGGAAGGCTGAAATGGCGGATCAGAAAAAACCTATGGATAACCCGGAACGGGTTTCGGCGGATACAAAAGATCATGCACGGATCATCTCCGTCGATCATACAGCCCCATGCCTGGATACAGCCCGGCTCCATCAGCTGGAACAGGCTTTCCGGAAATGGGCAGTCGATTCGCCCCGGGCCGATGTGCGGATTTCTCGCCTCCGGATTCTGCTCACGTTTCTGCTGATCCGGTATACTGGGGCCAAGCTGAATGAGGTGCTGGCGCTTGACCTGTTTCAAGATATCGATAAAGAAAAACATGCGGTGATCTATGGTGGCACCGGGTCCGACACCGCTTCAAAATTCAGGACGGTCCACCTGTCGGAAAACCTGTGCCATGAAATCCTGGAAATGATTCGCACGCCGCTGTTCAAGGAAAAACAGGGGCGAATGCCGGACCTGGACCCCGGGTTTGTGCGCCGCAAATTCTATGAACGGGCCGCTGCCTGCGGGTTTGCCAAGGAACTGGGCGGCCCGGAAGCGATCCGCAGGGCCAGGGCCGTCGAATTGATGCAGGGGAATCTGCCCCTGCCGGCGGTCCAGAAAATCATGGGACACACCTCTGCCGGCCTGACATCATCCTATGTCACATTTTCAGAATCCGAAATTCAGGACATTGTCCGGCGATTCATGGAAAAGGAGTCCGGCCGCAAAACCAGTGCCAGGAACGCTTTTTTCTGCAAGGTAACCGATATCGTCACAGGGGACATCCAGACCCGGGTGGAGATGATCACCATGGACGGCCACCCGGTGGTGACGGTGATCACCAATGACAGTGTGTTCCAACTGGGACTGGCCCCGGGCAAATGGATTGTCGCCGAAGTCAAGGCCCCCATGGTGATGCTCCAGGACGGAACATCCGCTTTCAAAGGCAGTGCGGAAAACCGGTTCAAGGGGACCGTGACCCGGATCACCCGGGGAAAAATCAATACGGAATGCATCGTCAAAATTTCGGACACCACCCATATCTGTGCGGTGATGTCATCCAGCGGTACCTGGCTGTCCCGTATCAGGCAGGGTCACGCAGTGTGGGCGTTTTTTTCCTGTTTTTCCGTGGTGATTCATCTGGATTGACCGGCTGCCTCCGCCAATGTCACTGATCCCGCAGAATATCCGGGTGTAGAATGCCAAAGGCATTGAAACTGTTTGCCACCGTCAGCCGGATCGCCAGAAACACGGTGACTGCCGTGCCTGAAAAAATCGCGATCATGATGGCGATCTGATACTTGATGGCGGTAAAAGGGTCGGCTCCGGCAAGAATGACGCCCGTCATCATGCCAGGCAAAGACACCAGGCCGATGGTCGCCATGGAGGCGATGGTCGGGGCAATAGCGGATCTGAGCGCGTCCCGGAAAAAAGGATTTACCGCTTCCGTCAAAGCGGCCCCGTATGCCAGGGACTGGTGATACGATTTTTCATTTTTGTGGATGGATTGATAAAAATGGTTGAGCCCGATAATATCCGCCCGCAGGCAGTTGCCCAGAATCATTCCGGCCAGCGGGATAACGTACTGGGCCTCAAACCATCCGGGCAGCCTGAGAATGATGCCGGAAAAAAATATCATGGGCAGCACGGTGCCCACCAGCAGTGCGATGAACATGGGCAGCAGAAAACGCTTCAACTTCAGGCGGCAGCCTTTGAGAATGGACAGATCCGCCACCAGGATCATGGCAGCCACCCATGCCAGGTTTAAAAAAGGGTTGTTCAGTTTAAACACCACTTGCAGGTACAGCCCTACAAACAGCAGCTGCACGGTCATCCTCAGTACGGCCACCGATGTTTCTTTGAGCATGCCCACCCGCAGATACAACATGATGGCCAGAGGAAAAATCAACAGCAGGTATCCGCCGGCAAGACTCAGCAGACTGATATCAATAATCTGGTTCATCCGGTTTTCCCTTTACGTCTTCTGGATCTCGTTCATGTCAACGACCCGGGTGGCAAATCCCAGCCATTCGGTGTCATGGGCCACGGAAAGTACGGTGGTGTTGCCTGCCTGTCTGAAGTAATCAGCCACGGCCTGTTTGTTTTTCGTGTCCAGAGCGGAAGAGGCTTCATCAAGCAGCACAATGGGGCGGTCCAGCAAAATGGCGATGGTCAGTGCAACCCGTTGTTTTTCTCCGCCGGAAAGCCGGGTGATCTGTTTGTCCAGCAACGGTTGCGGCAAGTTGAATCTTTCCATGATTTCGGGAAGCCGGGCAAGATTGTCACGCAGACCGGCATTGGCCCGATAGGAGAACGGGGTTTCAATCACTTCTTTGACGCTGCCGGCCCCCAGATCCGGTTCCTGGGCCACATAGGCGATGTGGCGCCTTTTCTGCCAGATATTGTGACGGGTGACAGGCTCTCCCAGGATCGTGATGGTTCCGGAATCCGGCATCACTATGCCCAGTATGCACCTGAGGACCGTGGATTTTCCGGAACCGGACGGACCGGTCAGGGTCACCTTGTCCCCTGGAAAAATGCTTAAATGCAGGTTTTTCAACACGGGTTGGCCGTCAAAGGACAGATACAGCCGGTCAAGTTCGACGGCTGTGTTGGAATCATTTGAAATCATGCCTTCAGGAGTCAACATACTTGCTGGAAATGGTTGTCTGCATGTTATATGTGTTTTGCGATCAAAAGGGTTCGGCTGACGGTGCCCAGGATCCGCTTGTCCTGCATGTTTTTCACCTGGGTGCCGCTGAGGCGTTCAGATGACAGAGGACATTCAATGCGGTGGGTGAGTTTCCATCCTGTTTCTGACAAAAGCCGGTGAAAGTCAAACAGGGTGATGGCGTGATCCGGAGATTCTTTTTTTGCCGGGGTGGATTCAAAATCGCGCCAGTCCGCGTTGAGAAAGGCCAGGATGGCGCCGGGACGGGTGTTTTCATGGGCCAGTTCAAAAAACCGGGTAAAAAACTGCATGTATT
>NZ_APJX01000016.1 GCF_000350545.1 Desulfotignum phosphitoxidans DSM 13687 | reverse complement strand
AAACCCCTATTTTAGGATTTTCCGAGGCCGATGCCTGACATAATTTCCAATTAATGTTTTTCCTGCTATCACAAACCTGGCAAAGTGCTTCAATATTTGTCGTTTTTTAACGACTTTCCCATTTTTTGGACACACCTGTAGTGTTTGACGTGCTACTTTTTGATGCGACGGCCTTTTTTTACGCGGCTTTTCGCTGTTCAGACCGTTGCAGCTGCTTCAGCCTTTTTTGTTGTATATGATGACCCATAATCTGGAGATTTCTTGCCAGAACAGACAGACCTACATATCTTTTAAATCCTTGAATGCCATGATCCGGGCATCTGTCCAGACCATGATTTTCCAACCCGTTTATGGCCGATTCCACCGCTGAATGTTTTCTTTTTAAACGAATAAAATCGTCTGCTGTTTCTTCTTCAAATTCAGCCTTGTTGCATCTGCCTTTTTTCGGGAGCACCAAAATGCTCAATGTATCCTTCAGGTCCTTTTTGTTACCAGGTGTATAAAACCCTTTATCAAAACTGCATCCCTTGAGACCAGAAAATTTGTTTTGGGCCGACGTTACCATTGCAACGGCCACTTTATCATCGGTTTCTTGCTCCATCACCCGGTGGTGCAGGATAAACCCATACTGGTCTTCCAGGATGCATACCCGCAGTCCCAATTCTTGGGGAACACCGGCTTTGCCTTTTGAAATCCATTCTGTATGGGGTTCGAAAATTGAAAAAATCTTGTCTTTATGTGGGATCTTTTCATCCTGCAAAACCCGGCGTTTTATCAGGCCAATTTGCCAAAGCGCATAATTGATGTATGTTTGCAACTCTTCCACTCGGGCTTCATTCATAATATCGGAGGACTCCGTCATTTCAATGGTCAATTCCGCTTTTGAAATGTATTTTTCAGCAAGTTCAATATAAGCTTTGTGTGCATCCATGATCTGCCGGGCTCTTTTGGCCTTTTTCTTTTCATCCGCGGATGTGGAATGTTTCAATCGCTGAACTATCCGATACAGCCGTTTAAATTTTTTGATATTATATGCTGATTGCCGCCACATACTCGTTCCAATGCCCTGGCTGATAATAGCGGCAATTTGAATCATTTTTCGGACTGCATCAAAAAGCAGGTTGATGTCTGTGGGAAAATGAACATCGGTTTCAACAACGAATGAATCACACCGTCCCATCAACACCTCTTCGTCCGAAGTTTTTTTTTCATCAGAAGTTTATGACCTTCTTGTACAACCAGGGTGTTGATTTTATCAAGAATGTCAGGTGTCAGAAGCCTGACATTATCTTTTAAGGTCTGGAGCGGATAGGTTATGTCATCGTCCATCATGCCATGACCCAGCATCTGCCTCAATGTTCTGTGGTTGTTCACCATCTCCCGGAGTTTATCGTAATCCCAATTGCAATTGAGCCGTATGGTGCCCATCACAAGAATTTTCCACAGGTCCATTCCCGGACGTCCATTTTTGGAGTCGGTGTCTTCCGGAATCACATTTTTGAGGATGACAAAAACTTTTTCTCGAAGTTCTTGATCGCAATAGATATGCTGGAGCCCCAAAAGTAGCTTGGGAATTTCATCCCTGGCTCTCATGTCAAGTTTGATTTGGTCGATAGGGGTCTGCCCGAATGTCATTTGTGGTTCAAAAATTTTACGCAAAACAACCTCGAAGTTTTGTTGGGGTGTTGAAATTTGAACTGCTTTCTATGACTCTCATTTTTTAAAATCTCTTTAATTATTAATTGGTTATATTAACATAGTAATCAGTTAAAATCAACAAGTAATTCAATTTCAAGTAAAGATTTCAAACAAATTTTAGCCATTATACCCATGAAAAACGTGGGGTTTTGAGTTTTCGGTCACACACTAATTCTATTATAGAATCGTAATCATTCAATTCATTGCATTGTAAACATTTGATCATATCTCCTGAGGAAAACTCTTTTCCATTTTCTCCTTCTAACGGGGCATTACAAAAAAGGCATAATAAAGAGATTTTAATTTCTTCGGGTATACTCATGTGTTTACTCCTGAAAATATTTTAATCAATAAACCAACCAGAGCTATTATTGATCCTAAAAAAACGAACAAGCCTTTATGATCTTCAATGTAGTCAGATGTTTTTTTTAAAAGTGTTCTATTTTTTAAAGCTTCTTTTTTCTTCTGAAGAGATCTTGCAACCCCGAAGCCTGTAGTTGTTAGAATTAATTCTCCATATTTGCCAGCCCCAAGAACGAAATGCTCAAGCCATTCATTTGCAAAACACCTGTCAGCTAATTTTTTTAGCTCATCAAGGGATAGTTGCTTATTGTATTTAGTGTTCATTAGCTCAAGCATTGTATCATCTATGCTAAGAGAAACCATTTTGCGGCTTTCTCCCTTTTCATCCATTTTTTCGAGAAAAATGTTTAAAATGTCATATTCATTTGGTTTCATATTTGAGTTCATGAAATTAATCCATAACGTTTCAAAATCTGCGGCTTGTCCGTCAGCATTTTGGTGGTTAGGGACTTTGTTTTTATCTCGATTATTCCTATGTTGCTCTTTTTGACCCCAAAAAAGCGATTATAGGCCCGTTTTAGGGGGTGTTTTTTAAGCTATCTCCTTAATTGATAACCTTCTTGCTCGGTCCGACCCCAACCCCAAAAATACTATCTCAAAAATGAAGCTTAACTTCGATTTCAGTTTTTTGGGGAGGATCACGACTCCTTTTGTACTGTTAGATTTGCAATTGATTAATCTGCCCAAGATTTTTCAAGGTTCTCAAATCGTATCCAGATTTCATTATCATTATAATGATGTCTTTTATTATCAATATATGCTTTGAATCCCAAATAATAAGTCTTAACAATAAGGGCAAAGAAATCTTTTAAAATCATCTCATCTACTGCATCGGATTTAATATAAATTGCCATTCGTTCTAAGAAATTTAAAATGTTTAAAATAGTTTTACGTTTTGCTTCATCATTGTCGATAATTTTTAATATTTCAGTAACCTCTCTATCCTTTATCTCACCTAAAATTTTTGCACCATCAATCGGGTTGGCCATTACCACATCTTTATTCCATTCAGAGATAAGTTCAAACGCCTTATATTGTTTTTTCCTATTCATCGATATTCGTGAAATTTCGTTGGCTTCATACAAAGCAAGTATTCTATATAAGAGCGCAGTAATCGCAATGCCAATTGCCAGAATTTTTAAAAGATCTAAATACCTATCTAAAATTGTTAAATTATATTCTATAGATAAATATAGGTAAATTGAAGTAGCAATGAGGGTTAGCAGAGTTCCAATATAAAGAAATTTATAATTAGTATTAATTGTAATCTTCAATGAATCTTTTTCCATCCGATTCCTCCATATAAAGATCTTAGCATCGCTGCAGGTACCGTGAATAATGCAAATAACCGGTGCAAATGTAGCGCAGCGGAATTTGCATCCGAGTTAATTTGCCTTGTTGGACGGACCGTTCGGCGCCGGCTACGCGTGTCCTGCGTCCTGAAGGTCGAATGGCATTGTTGCCTCCTTCTTAGCCGTAGATGATGGCCTGGGCTTCTCGGGTGATGTCAAAACGGTCCTTTCCTTCGATGTCTATTTCGAAGTCGTATTTCTTTTTTAGATAGCGCTTAATGCGTTTAGGCCCCATGCAGTGGAGGTTGAAGTCCAGACCGAGTTCTTTACAGCGCTTCGCATCACCGGCATATTTGCGCTTATTGAAGCCACAGCCAAAGGTGTCGTTAGATTTCTCTTCGCGTATCATTTTTGAACCAAAATTACGGTTTTAATGTCATTTTTCAGGTTCTTTTTTCAGATATATTTTTGTAATTGCTTATAGTTGGGGCTTTTGTATTTGCGATAATTTGTATATTCTTTTGTATCTGGTTCAAAATTTCTTTCGTCCAACTAAAAGCGTTTTATCAGTAGTCCCGCCCAAAAAAATACCGGGACTGTTAATTTTGATATACTGTCGTTGGTTCCGAACTGGTCAATCCGGCGAGCGGGATTATTGATAAAATGTTGTTGAACAATGCCGCGGATCAATTGCCGAAACACTAATTTGAGCTATGGGTTTTATATCGATTGTCTTACGACTACGCAAGGAGAAATTGTCAGATTTTTTTGATAAAACAGTTAAAATGTTATTTTTTATGGACCTCATGTCGCTTGTTCCGCATAAACAGGGAGGTCCGGTAAAACGGCTGTCTGATTCATGACACACCCCTCTGGTATGGCCTGATGCCATTATCTTTGCCACAACTTGTTTCATATCAGAGGCATCTTTACGAGGTGTTCCAGGCAGCCTCCTTTTTCGGCGGAAGAATATAGTTTCCATATTCCGGCAGCAGCTTAAACAGTCGGGCCAGACGTCCTTTGCCGCATTTAGGGCACGCTTTGATATTAATGCCCGTAAGTCTTTGCATCATAGTTTCCAGGGATTCGATATCAGGTCGGGTAAATTCCTGACTATTATCCTGTATCAGCTCCCGAATGAGTTTGATGTTGTTTTTTTTGTATCGGGGAGACAGAAAACCAAAATGCCGGATTTTCTTAAACCCTCTGGGTAATACATGGAGCAGGAACCTTCGGATGAATTCCGTTGCATCAAGCGTCATTTCTTTGATGGCGTTATTTTGTGCCCGGTCTTTCCAGGTGAAAATAACTTTTCCATTTTCAAAAGATTTGATGCGGTAATTTGAGATGGCCACTCTGTGCGTGCACCGCCCGAGATACGCAAGGACTTTTTCAGGCCCGGAGCATTCAGGAGTTGCTGGGGCACAGCAATATCAGATGGATCTGTAGGCCGGGCAAGGGAAATAGCTCCGCTCTGTCGGTTACATCAATTGGGACCAATGGGGCGCTGATGCTGTATCCTTATATAGTAAAGAGAATTTTAAAATGCAATAGGGAACGGAGAAGCCTCGGGATAATCGCCATTTAGATAATATGAGAAGGCTGATCCCTCCGACGAGCTGTGATATAATCACGCTAAATTTTTAACGCAGTCACCCAAAGGGCTGCAAAGATTAAGGAGGGACCAGCCATGAAAAATACTATCACAATTGGAATCGATTTGGGAGACAAATTTCACATAGCAGTGGTATTTGACGGTGAGGGCAACGAACTGGAGACTGCCCAGGTGACCAATACAAAGGCCGGTGTCAGCAAATTCTTTCAGCGTTACAAACACGCCAGGGTGGCCATGGAGGCGGGCACTCATTCTCCGTGGATCAGCCGTCTGCTGGGAGAAATGGGGTTGACTGTCTATGTTGGCAACCCTCGCAAATTAAGATTGATTTGGGACAGTGTTGATAAATCCGATGCCCGTGATGCTCGGATATTGGGGATGGTCTGTCGGATAGAACCCCGGTTATTACATCCGTTGAAACACCGCAACAGCCAGGCACAAGCAGACCTTTCATCAATCAAGTCCCGTGATATGCTGGTCAAGAGCCGCACCCAGCTGATCAACCATATCCGAGGGCTTGTCAAGACCAATGGAGAGCGTTTGCCCAAATGCAGTACAGCGAGTTTTGCCAAAAAATGTGAACCCCTTGTGCCCCCTGAGCTTCGATCTGCTTTGGATGCTGTGTTTCAAACCCTCTTTCATTTGAACGAACAGATAAAGGCGCTTGATCTTCAGATTGAGCAGCTGAGTATGGAACGGTATCCGGAAACGCAATATCTACGTCAGGTAGCCGGTGTCGGTCCGATCACCGCGCTGTGTTTTGTGTTGACCCTGGAAGATCCTGCACGCTTTGCCAAAAGCCGTCAAGTGGGACCATTTTTAGGGCTGACACCCCGGCGGGATCAATCCGGAGATACTGACAAACAGCTTCCCATTACCAAGGCAGGGAATACTTACCTGCGCCAATTACTGGTGGGAAGCGCCCAGTATATTATGGGGCCGTTTGGGCCGGAGAGTAACCTGCGCCTGCATGGGATGTCGATTGCCGCCCGGGGAGGCAAAAACGCCAAGAAACGGGCGGTGGTTGCAGTGGCTCGGAAACTGTCTGTGCTGCTACATCGACTGTGGGTGACCCAAGATAAATATCAACCGTTTTATGGCATGAACAAAAAAGCGGCCTGAAGATGATTATCACCAAATTTAACAAAGGGTTCAATAGCTGAAGCATGAATATTTTAAGGGAAGATAACCCGATTTTAAGGGGGCCAGCCCCCTGTCCCCCCGGGATTTATCGCTTTGAGGACAAAAGCATGAGGGAGGGACAGGTACAGTCGCGGTGTACCTGCCCTCATGCCTTCGTCACCAGCTGCGGCGCTCGGGTTGCTTCCAAGCATTGCCCTATCCTCCGAGCCGGCAAAAAAAATGATATCATTGCTGGTAAAAAGATCAAGAGGGATATGGGACAATTTGATAAAGGTTTCCAACGTCTCATCCAGGAGACTGCGAAAATTTCCTTGCAACAGTCAGTCGCCGCTGACGTGCAACGATTGCGTCATTTAGATAGCAGCTCCTGCCCACGGATATTAACATGCACCGGGGCAAATGGCAGCCCCACAAAAGAGTGCGGATGGAAGCGTGACGGTCGAGACTTGTTGGATGGAGGGAAAGGATAATTCGTGAACGAATTTGTCCTTGACAAAAGCCTTCTCATGGAAGGAAATTTGGCAATGCTGCCATTTTTCCTAAATGGTTATGTATCGTCTGTGCTCAAGGATGTGCCCCACCGGCAATGGGTATTCAGTATTCCCAAACGGCTGAGGATTTATTTTTTCTTTTATGAGGTTCTCAAGATGCTCAAAAAAGAGGGCAAAATAACGGACGCCGTTATCGAGAATCTGCTTTCATGGCGCCATTCAGGTTTCCATGTTTATATCGGTGACTGGATCTTTTCCGATGACCAGGCCGGTCTCGATAATCTTGCCCTATCCTACAACAACTGTTTTTTTAGCTGGACAACCTGATAACGAATTTCTTGTTGAGCTTCTGTGCTCAGTTTTCGGGCGTCATTTTTTTTCATGCCCCTTTTAAGGCTGCATCCATCAAAACTGAAACCCAAACATTGACATACTCCCCCCTCCCATGTAGTTTTGCGTTAGCATTTTGATGGAACGTGCACGAAAAGGTGCGCCTGGTCTGAAAAATGCTGAAATACGCCAAATTACCCGATTTGATGTAGGCGGCTATCAAGTTTCATTACAGATAAATTACTTTTATAACTTTTTCCATATCAGATTTTACTAAAAAACTCGCTTTAGAAAAATTAGGGCGATCTGACATTCCAATGGATTCATAATTTGAAAACCCGATGCCCTCACTTGGAATTGGCAGAAGGAATTTCTTGTCTATTTTTCCGTTTTTATTTTCATCGTGTAAAATATTTACGGCGTAACTTCCTTTTGGTAAATCTGTAAAAATAAAAGTGGCTGTGCCATTTTTATCAATTTGCGAGACACCCTTTTTGAAATAATTCTTGTATTTCTCATCCGGAATGGAGCCATCTTTGTTGTACAATGCAAACAGAATCTCTCCTTCAGAATTCCTGAATCCTACTGATTTTACCGTTAATGAATAGGTTTCTTCAGGAGTTGCTTCACTAAAGGAAAGCATTGCAAAAGTCAGTAATAACAGGACTGTTTTTTTAATCATTTTTTTTCATCCCCCTTTTAAGGCAAATTACAGACAAAATGTCATGTAAACATTTGCCGAGTCAATATTATAGCTGGGTCTCCCGCCATCTTAAAAACGCTTCCCCATTTTCAAGACACCAGCCCCCCTATGCCCCTTTCTTTATTCTTAACGAACTGAAGTACGATAGGCCATATTTCTGCCTTTGCATTTTTACTGGCAATCAATCTTGGATGGTTATAATTTTCTAAGTAACCCGCTGCTTTTGAGCAAACAATGATTTTCTTTTGTGTACTGCCTAAAGGCTTAAGCATTTTTCGGCACCCATCGGGTGGTGCTATGATATCATTTCTCCCTGATATCAATAAAGTTGGCAAGTGAATGTCCTTCATTGCCTTGTAATAGTTAAAGCCGTCTTTTCCTATCCATTTTCCAGAACGGTTCCATTGGCACCATTGATTTAAGAATCCCGAAATTTCATCTTCGGGTCCCAGCCCAAAAAACGGACCTGGTACTTTACCAAAAAATCGATTAATGATCGGAATCGTTCGTGTAATTACTTGACCAAAACACGTTTTGCCTACACCAAAAGCTTGTGATCCTATTCCCACAAGTCGTTCTATTGCATACTGCTGATGAAGATTTCTTGCCATATATATAAACGGCAAAAATCCACCTCCACTATGGGCAACCCAAATACAGGATTTCTTATTAGTCAGTGTAAGTACCTTTTGAATCACAGCAGGAACGTCATTTAAGGCAAAATCTTCTGCATCCGGAAAAAAGGATCCGTATTTGCTATTCCCATGTCCAACCCATTCGTAAATCCAGCACTCAAACCCATTAAAATTTAAAAATTCCGCAAGCTTCGCGCAAATAATTGCGTTTGAAAATGTCCCATGTGTTAAAATTACAGGTAAAAAATTACTTGTTGGATTTGCGTAATGGTAAAGAGCTATTTTACTATGATTTTTACTTTTAATAAGTATCGGTCTAGGGAGAGTCTTTTCCATCATCTTTTCTTCTTATTGTTCTTGATAAGGGATCAATTCTTTTCGCGTTTTTTTCTCACGAAAAACTTTAAAATCAGGAAATAGCGACTTCAATTTCTTTTTTTCTTTCATTCGCAATGAGTCCCTGAATGAGTGGTGTTCTAAATTCTCCATTATTTATAAAATGAATGTTCCCATCTTTAATTTTAATCCAGCCCATTTCCGTCAAAACCTTCCATATATGACTATAATCATCAACAACATTTGTATTAAAGAGCTTTTCACATATTTTAACATCAATACAAAGAGATTGAATCATATGAAAGAGGACAGCAAGCTTCAAATCTTTATCCTCATATAGATACCCTGTCATAAAAGGTAGGTTATCCTTTTCAATACATGAATAATATTTTTCCAAGTCAATATGGTTGATATAAATTGTACCGGGTTTTTCAAAAGTTCCCGTTAAGCAATTGAGAGCACCAAATCCCAACCCCAGCATGTCTGTACCCACAAAGCCTCTTTCGTTGTCATAGCTCAGAACATTCCGTACATTTTTTTCAAAAAGAAAATTCTCATCATTCCCGTCATCTTTCATAAAATCATAGCTTGTAAGCTGTTTATAGCCTTTTGAAAGAAGGAAGTTTTTTGAAGAATGATAAAGATTTATAGTATCTTCAATTGAAGGAATTTTATCTTTCAGGTTTTGAGCAAAATAGCTTGGGCAATACTTGCCTGCTATATTTAATTCATAATGGGTAATATGTTTAACACCTTGATCGACAATTACCTTAAGGTCATTTAAAAGAGATTCTTCGTTTTGTTCAGGCCATCCATAAATCAAATCAACACTAAGCTCCAGCCCGATTTTTTCACACCAACCAATGACATCTAAAACCTGGCGCTTTGTCTGTTTTCTTCCACTGTATTTAATAAGTTCGTCATTAAGTTGTTGAACACCCATGCTAATTCTTTTGATTCCACAGTCTCTAATACTTTTCAGCTTTTTCTCAGTGAAAAGTGCTGGAATCCCTTCGAGTGTCATTTCAATATCTTCAGGAAAATCACTAAAAATATTTTTCACAATACCAATAAGTTTAGGGTAATCTTTAGCTTTAAGAATATTTGGTGTCCCCCCGCCAAAATATACGGAGGCAAGGTTACATTTATTATCAAATTTATCAGCATATATTATAGATTCCTTTTCAAGGCTCATAAGATACTTTTCCACTTCCCCGTAATTTGTAAAATCATGTGAAGGGAATAGACAATAACCACACTTTGAAGGGTTCGTTTTCAAACAAAATGGTATTGAAACATACAAATTTGTATTTTTATCGACGTTTTTATAAGTTCTCAAAAACTCTCTTTCTTCTATGAACCTGTTAAGGTCTATATCCTTTTCTCTCCAATAAAAAGGAGAGGGATGAGCAAACAAAACCTTGTTGGCCTGGCGAAATTTAGAATTTTTTTCGAGGTAATTCATAACTTTGCTACGCAATTCCTGATCACTTGGAATTTCCTCTGGTTTTAAATCAAGCATAATAATCTCCTTCAGAGTCAATTTAGTTCATTTCTACTAACGCGGGAAACCCGCAACCCAGTTGCCCCTCTTCATTTTCTTGTTTTTTTAACAGAAACTGAAGAGTAAGGCACTAATCCGGTAAATATATGTTGTACGGCTTTTTAATCTTTTTCCATATAACGAAAAGCGTTTTATCAATAGTCCCGCCCACAGGTAGCCCAAGACTGTTTGGTTCATCAAAATTCTTTGTTACTGACAGTAAAGTTGTTCTGGCAAGGGGGTTATTGATAAAACGTTGTTGAACAGAGCCGCTGGTCAATTCCGGATACTACTATTTTATCTATGGGGTTTATATCGTTTGTGGCCTGACTGTACAAGGATAAATCGGCATTTGGCGGATTTGGCAATACTGCCGTTTCCGCCAAATGGTCACGGATTACCCGCCGTGGGGCGAAACCCTTTGCATTTTATAGATATTTTCAAACTGTTTATGCATGTTACTGAAAGCCTCAAGAACAAGGGGGTTAAAATGCGAGGGCATGGTCCTCCCATCTCCTTCCAGGATTATTTTAACGGTTTTCTTGTGTTCAAAAGGCGGTTTATAGGGTCTTCTGCTCCGCAGCGCATCATACTGGTCGGCAATATTCATAATCAGTCCTTCAATCGGGATCTCATCTTCTTTGATGCCCTTTGGGTAACCGGTTCCATCCCATCTTTCGTGATGTGATACAGCAATTTTTTCACCCATCCGGAGAATTTTCGATGATGATCCCTCAAGAATTCTTCCACCGATGGTGGTATGGGTTTTCATCAGGGCAAACTCTTCCGGATTGAGCCGTGCCGGTTTAAGGAGGATATCGGATGGAATCCCTATCTTGCCGATATCATGCATGGGACTGGCATAGAGAATCGTCTCCTCATCCTCTTCAGACCAGCCAAGACTCCGGGCAATGAGCGCACAGTATAATCCGACTCTTTTTATATGGCTGGCCGTATCCTCATCTTTGTATTCTGATACAACGGTAAGCCTGTCAATGGTATCCACATAACTTTTCTTGAGTTCCGCCGTTCTTTCCTTCACTTCAGTCTCAAGGGTTTCATTGTACTGCTGCAGAAAATCCTCAAATTCTTTGACCTTCAGAATATTTTTTGTTCTGATTAACAGCTCTGCCTTGTCAACAGGCTTTGTGAGAAATTCGGTTGCACCTGCCTCAAGACCTCTGTTTTTCGATTCCTGATCAGTGAGGGCAGTGACCATCACAACAGGGATGAACCGGGTGGCAGGGTCTTTTCTGAGCTCTTTGCAGGTCTCGTAACCGTCCATCCCGGGCATCATGATATCAAGGAAAATCAAGTCGGGCAAAATTTCTTTGGCCCTGTTCAATGCTTTGAGTCCGTCTTGAGCGGTTTCAAGGCAATAGCCGTAATGCTTTAATATGGCCTCCATCAGCCTCAGGTTTTTTTCTTCATCATCGACAACAAGAATGGTTGCCTTTTTTTTCATATGCTCTTGAATCATTTGGATACCTTGATTGTCTTTTTAACAGATTTTAAAAATTGGTTTTTATCAATGGGCTTTGATATGTAACCGGTAAATCCTTCAGCGAGCAGGCGTTTTCTGTCTCCGGCCATGGCAAAGGAGGTAAGGGCAATCACAGGGATACCTGCTGTTCTCTGGTCAGACTTGAGCATGTTCAATGCCGTGATCCCATCCATCACGGGCATCTGGATATCCATGAGTATAAGGACAAGGCGGGGAAACTCTTTTTTGGCAATTGCCACCCCTTTAGCGCCGTTTTCGGCAGTCAGGATTTCATAACCAAGGGACCTGGTTATGATACTGAACAGTTTCAGATTTTTTTCATTATCCTCTATGATCAATATTTTCTTCATGATCCACCTGTGTTACCGGAATCACAAACACAAATCTGCTTCCTTGACCAGGTGTGCTTTCTGCCCAGATTCTTCCGCCATGAAGTGCCACAATATCCTTGCAGAGCTTCAGGCCAAGTCCTGTGCCCTCGTGTTTCTTGGTCAAGAATGATTCAATCTGTTCAAATGGCCGGAATAATTTTTCCATATCTTTTTGAGCAATCCCGATTCCGGTGTCAATGACAGAGATCTCGATTTGTGCATCGGTGATTCTGCGTGCCTTCACAGTTGTAAAACCCCCTTCAGGCGTAAATTTCAAGGCATTGCTTAAAAGATTGAGCAACACCTGTTTTATTTTGATCTCATCTGCTGTGACAGTTCCGATATCTTCATCTGGTTCCGATGTCAGGCTTACACCATGCTTCATCGCTTTTTCTCTGACCATTTCAAGGCTGCTGCCAATCAGATCCGCAATTGAAATTTTCGAAATTTCCAGCTGCATTTTTCCAGCTTCGATTTTTGAAAGATCAAGGATATCATTGATTAATCTCAGAAGGTGTCTTCCGCTTTCCCAGATATCGTTCAGGTATTGTTCTTGTTCATCTGTTACCGTTCCTGCCATGCCGTCTCTGATGACCTCTGAAAACCCTATAATGGAATTGAGCGGGGTTCTCAGTTCATGGCTCATATTGGCAAGAAAATCGGATTTTGCCCTGTTGGCTGCCTCAGCCTGAATCATTAATTTTTCCGCCTCCTTGTTTTTTGCTTTTAATTCTGTGACCAGGGCCTTGAGCTTGAGGTTTACCTCCTCGATCTGTTTTGTCCTTTTTTCTATCGTGTTTTCAAGCCCGTCTATCAGCCGTCTGTTTTCAATTGCTATGGCTGCATGGCCGGCAAAGATCTGAAGGATTTTAACCCGGTCCTGTATGAAAAAACCGGGTCTCTCACTGTAACAGATCAGGGCGCCGATACACTTTCCGCTTGTAAAGACAAGGGGCACCCCCAGGATAGCTGCATAGTTTCTTTTTTCGGCATCTTTTCGCCACGGGGCAAAATCCGGATGATCAGCTGTCAGCAGGTATGGTTTTTTTGTTTTTACGGCTATCTTGCAGGGGGTTTTGTCAGCAGGGATATTTTCAGATACCATTGTCATAACTGACAAAAAATCTTTTTCAATGCCTGTATGTGCCACAGGCGTGATGTTACCACAGCAAACAAAACTTTCCGATACACTGCATTCTGAATGTGCCGCAGGCGTGACATCATGGTTCGGCCCCGGATCCACCAGCCCGAGCCATGCCATTTTCAAACCGGCAATTTTCACGGCTGTATCACATATCATAGAAAAAAGTGGCGATACTGTGTCAGCACAGATAATCTCAGCAGAAGCATCTGCCAGTGACAAAAGCGCTTTGCTGTGTTGATCCAGTCTGTCTTCTGCCTGTGTGCGTTCAATAATTCCAGCCAGTGTGTCAGCCACGGACTCTAAAAACACACTCTCTTTGTCCAGCTGCTGGTGACCCTCTGACAGGTAAACCACATATACCCCCAGCACCCTGCCCATGGACAGAATCGGGACATTATAATGCCCGTGGGAAGTCATCCCGTCATAATGGATGTCATGGTGGTCATCGATACAGTCGGCAAACTGTATCTGCCTGCATGATGCCGCCTGGCCGCACAAACATTTTCCAAAGGGAACCCTGGCACAGGGGGTTTGAATCGGTGCTGTAAATCCTTTTTGTGCAGCAAGAACCAGCACATCCGGTTCATCTTTGACAAGAAAAATACCGCCCTGGGGTTTGATCGGAAGAAACGGAACAGACAGGATAATATCAAGGGCTTTTTCCAGGATTTTTTCCAGAGGAATTTTTTCCAGAGAAATCTTGAGCAGAGCGTTCAATATATCCTGAACCTGCAGATTCTGCCTGATCATTGCCTCGGTCTTTTTTTGTTCCATATGATTTTTGCTGAGGGTTGCCGCCATTTGGTTGAATTTTCGGGAAAGGTCTCCTATCTCATCTTTGGTTGTCACAGCAATCTGTGTGTCCAGAACCCCTTGTTCGATTTTATCGGCAGCTGTAAGCAGGTGCCGCACAGGTTTAATAATGGTATGTCGCACATAAATGACAACAAAACCTGCCCCTGAAACAAGAACGGCCAGAATGATCCCCTTGATGATATTGTAATAGGCTATTTCCTTTTCTTCATGTACCACAAGTGATTTCACAAATACGTCTATATCCTCTGGTTTGTCCTTGAACGCTGTGTGACATGCCGCACATGCTTTATCTTTTTTTTCAGAAGGCCACTTTGTTATCTTGAGCAGAAGTGGTTTCTGGAGCTTCTGCCATTGATCAGACAGATGATCGAGCTGTGATCGTGCCTCTGTATAATGTTCATCCAGCAGTTCCAGTCCGAGTTTTTCACTCCCCTGGCCCAGGCGGTAAAGTATCTGTTCATATTCATTTACCGCAGCCGTTAACCTGTCCACGTATTTTTCTCTGTTTTCAGACGATACGTCTGGATCAAGCATTGCCTGGGCACTGTGTTTTATCTGAACGGTGAGCATGCGCAGTTTGACGGCCATCTCAATCCTGATAGTTTCACCGTTGATGTGGTTCATCAATTTGAAGTCTGTATAAAAATATGAGACAAGTGTCACTACCATGATGAGGGTTATGAATATAAACTTTGCTGTGAGGGAACGGTATCTAAACATGATTTTTTCCCTGGTGTGTTTCTTTTACACCGGTTTTTGCGGCCTGTTTATCAGCGGCATTTGCCTTAACCCTGATGATTCCCCCGGCTGCAAGCAGATCCAGAAACAAAGCTTCCGGCACGGGCCGGCTGAACAGATACCCCTGGCAGGCCCGGCACCCGGCGGAGATGAGAAAGTTCAGCTGGGTTTGGTTTTCCACGCCTTCGGCAATGACGTGAAGGCCCAGGGTGCGGCCCATGGCGATGATGGTTTTAACAATGGCACCCTCCTGAGGGCTGGTGCCAAGATCTTTGATAAAGGAGCGGTCAATCTTCAACTGCTCCAGGGGCAGGTGTTTCAGCTGGGAAAGAGACGAGTATCCCGTGCCGAAATCATCCATGGAAAAACCGATGCCCAGGGTCTTGAGTTTTGCCATCCTGGCTATGGTGTCTGCGACATTTTCCAGCACCAGAGACTCGGTCAGCTCCAGCTTGAGCCGGGCCGGATCCGCCCCCGTGGCGGCGATAACCTGCTGCACATCCTTGACAAAACCGGGCTGCCGGAACTGGTAAGCGCTGACATTGACCGCCAGACCGAGGCTGCCGGCACCAGGAATATGTGCCCAGGCTGCCAGCCGGCGGCAGGCCTCCTCCAGGACCCAGTGACCGATGGGCAGGATCAGCCCGGTTTTTTCAGCCAGGGGGATGAACTCACCAGGCGGAACCATGCCGCGGTCAGGATGGGCCCAGCGCAGCAGCGCCTCGGCACCGATGATCCGCCCGTCTTCTTCTACCTGTGGCTGGTAGTGGAGGACAAACTGTCCCTGCGCAGTGGCCTCGCGCAGATCTGTCTCCAGGGTGGTTGCCGCTTCCAGCGCCACCTGCATGGCCGGGTCAAAAAAGCGCACGGTGTTGCGGCCGGCATCCTTGGCCGCATACATGGCCGTGTCAGCCCGTTTGAACAGCTCTTCAACCGGGGTGTCGTGGCCGCAAAACAGACTGATGCCGATACTTGCCGTCAGAAAGTGTTGGTGGCCGCCAAGCGTTACCGGCCGGTCTAAAAAAGAACGGATCTTTTCAGCCACATGCCAGGACCGGGTGACCGCCGTTTTTTCATCCTCATCCAGGTCCTTGAGGAGCACCACAAATTCATCACCGCCCTGGCGGGACACCGTATCGTCCCCGCGCATCAGAGTCCGCAGACGGCCGGCTGTCTCGATCAGCAGCTGATCACCCACATCATGGCCCCTGGTATCGTTCACTGTCTTGAAGTGATCCAGGTCCAAAAACAGGACCGCCCCGTAATGTCTGGAACGTTCACCAGAGACAAGAGCCTGTTCCAGCCGGTCCCGGAGCAGACGGCGGTTGGGCAGGCCGGTCAGGGGATCAAAAAAAGCCAGGTTGTGGATATCCGCTTCGCGCTGTTTCTTTTCCGTGACATCCACGGCAATTTCAGCAGCGGTTTCCACCTCGCCCAGATCGTTTCTGGTCATGGGAAAGGCCTTGGTCTCCACATAGACGGGATTATCCTGGGCCGTGTGATGGGTATGCAGGGTGCTGTGGTGTGGGTTACCAAAATCAAATACATGCTTTACCGCGCAGTCGCAGCCGTGCATGTAGCAGGGCTGGTCAATCTGATGCGAGATTTTATAGCAATGCCGGTTGACAATCTCTCCTAAGGGCCTGTTCACAGATTCTGCAAATGCCGGGTTGGCAGAGATGATCTCAAAATTGCGGTTGACAATGATAAAGCCTGCGTCAACGGCATCAAGAACATTGGCGACCATGTCCTGGGCCTGCATTTTTTCCTGCCTGGCGTTGAGCAGCGGAGCGACATATCCGGCCAGCTGCTCCAGCATCCTGATATCCTCTGCTGTGTAACCGCTCTTTTTGTTGGCCACCTGGAAAATACCGATGACCTTGTCCTGGAATATGATGGGCAAAGACATATGGCGGATGATGGGAATGTGTCCTGCCGGCACCCGGCATACCGGATCGTTGGTATAAACCGTTCTTTTTTCCCTGACGGCCCGGGGCCAGCTGCTGTCATCCCAGGTCTTTCTGGGAAAAACATGTGTCTTTTTTGAAACCCGGCACCTGTCCCAGACCTCCCGGGTCATGGCAGGCACCACCAGATCAGCCTCGTTGTTGAGGTATCCAAAAAAGCCGTAACGGCTTTTCCCAGCCTCCAGAACCACCTTCAGCACCTCCGGGAATATCCGGTCATGGCTGCGGGTGACAAAAATTTCAAGGATGCGGTTTCTGAAACGCAGTTCCCGGTTCCGGTTGAAAAGCGCGGCCCGGGTCTGTCGGAAAAGCAGCAGCACATATCCCAGGGCGATAAGGGCAATACCCAGCCGTATGAAATGCCACAGCCACCAGTTGGACGACCAGATGCCGGACATGGAAAACAGCAGGGTGGCCAGGCCGAAGAACAGGCACAGAACCGCAAATATAAGATCATCTCCGGTTTTATCCGCCTGGTATCGAAGACTGAAACGCACCATCGTCGCAAGAAAAAGCCCTACGCCGATGAAATTAAAACTTCTGGCGGCAGGGATGAATTCCCCTGCGATAATCATCATTGGAAGAATGGACGGGAATGCAACTGTCACCACCCCAAACACCGTGGCGGCAATTGCCGTACTCCAAAGGATGATCCAGGCCCACCTGGAACGGGCAGCATGTGCCGGCAGCCAGACCAGGGCAAACAAAACACCGCCAACCAGCGTGGCCGTGCATTGCAGCCAGACACAGCCGTGACCCGGCAGTGTTGCAGCGCGGCCATCACCAAGCAGACCCGTGTGGATCAAACCGGCAACAGCCCAGGCATGAAAGCCGTGGAGCAGGCCCATGCCGATCAGACCGGCGGCAATCCAGATATAATGGTCCTGGTTGTTGCGGTCATGGCGGATCATGAGAAGAAAGGCGGCCATCATCAGGGCAGCCAGTGCTCCCAGGGCCTCAATGACCAGGTGGAACGACACTGCCTCCCAGCGTACAACCGGCAGCAATTGATCAACCAGTCCGCCGATAAAGGCAATGAGCAAAGCGGTCAGTACCAGAACGAAAATGGGTTTGTCGCTAAAATGTTTCACAATGTTTTCTTTACAGAGGCGGCCCCCTTTCCGCTTCATCTACCACATTGTGTTAGAACAGAAAGCTGTTATTTGTCAAGAAAAATATATCCAGCAGAACGCGTAAATGTTTGACCGCCGCCTTCTTAGCCGGCGGCGGTCAGACATTCATGGATTTTTCAATGATGAACCAGATCAGTTGCCGGCCATCATGGCGGCGATGTCTTCGTCCACATCACCCGTGGGTTTGATATCAAAGTTTTCCACCAGGACGTTGAGCACGGCCGGGGATACAAAAGCCGGCAGTGTGGGCCCTAAGCGGATCCCCTTGACACCTAAGTGCAACAGGGCCAGCAGCACGGCCACTGCTTTCTGCTCGTACCACCCGATGTCAAAGGAGATGGGCAAATCGTTGATATGGCCTGCGCCGAACACATCCTTGAGCTTCAGGGCGATGACAGCCAGAGAGTAACAGTCGTTGCACTGCCCGGCATCCAGCACTCTGGGGATGCCGCCGATGTCGCCCAGATCCAGTTTGTTGTACCGGTACTTGGCGCACCCGGCTGTAAGGATCACGGTGTCTTTGGGCAGTTTTTCCGCTACTTCCGTGAAATAGGCCCGGTTTTTCATGCGGCCGTCACATCCGGCCATGACGATGAACCGTTTGATGGCGCCGGATTTCACGGCATCCACCACCTTGTCGGCCAGGGCCAGAACCTGGTTGTGGGCAAATCCGCCCACCAGGGTACCGGTTTCGATTTCCTGGGGGGCCTGGCATTTTTTGGCACATGCAATCACTTCGGAAAAATCTTTGGCTTTGCCGTCTTCCCTGTCCGGAATATGGGTCAGGCCGGGATAGGACACCACGCCCGTGGTGAAGATGCGGTCCTGGTAGGTATTTTTCTTTTTAATGGGAATGATGCAGTTGGTGGTCATGAGGATCGCACCGTTGAATGTCTCGAAATCCTCGTTCTGGTGCCACCAGGAACTGCCGTAATTGCCCTTGAGATGATCATATTTTTTAAAGGCCGGGTAGTAGTTGGCCGGCAGCATTTCGCCGTGGGTGTAGACATCCACGCCCGTACCTTCGGTCTGTTTGAGCAGTTCATCCATGTCTTTAAGGTCATGGCCGGAGATGAGAATGCCGGGGTTGGTACCTACGCCCAGGTTGACTTCCGTGATTTCCGGATTGCCGTAGGCACCCGTGTTGGCCTGGTCCAGAGCGGCCATGGTGTTCACGGAACATTCACCGGCTTTCAATACCATGCCCACCATTTCGTCCACGGACAGGTCTTCCGTGGTGGAGGCCAGGGCATTGAGGATGAATTCATAGATCTCGTCTTTTTCCACGCCCAGAATAGCGGCATGGTCGGCATAGGCGGCAATCCCTTTCAGCCCGATAACGAGCAGTTCTCTTAAAGACCGCACATCTTCGTTTTCCGTGGCAAGCACACCGACTTTTTTGGCTTTTTCCTGGTATTCGGCCTCATTGTCTGAAAACCACACTGCGGCGTCGGGCAGGGCGCCGGCAGCTTTACCTTCCACTTTATCTTTGACCGTTTTTTTGAATTCCTGGGCTTTTTTGATCCACTTGACCAGATTGGCATCATTGAAGTTCACATTGGTGATGGTGGTGAACAACGCCTTGGTCACAAACCGGCCCGCTTCCCGGGTCAGGTCCACACCCGCAGCCTTGCCTTGCTTGGCCAGTACCGAGATGCCTTTAAGATTGAAAATCAACAGATCCTGGAGATTGGCCGTGGTTTCTTCTTTCCCGCACACGCCCCTGACGGTACATCCGGTGTTTTTGGCGGTTTCCTGACATTGAAAACAGAACATGGTGTTGCCTCCTTGTTGTATGTTGCGTTTAAGTTGCTTTATGTGTCAACCGGTCATCGGGCTTTTTCAGCCGGCGGACGTTTGGTTCGATGTTAACGTAGTACAGATGAACGGTTAATTCCTTGATATGGATCAAGGTAGTATCATAATCTTAAAAATTATTTTTTTAAACTGTTTTTTGATATCTCCTTTAAACTGTTTTTTTGAACCACGAAGGGCACGAAGCGCACGAAGGATCATAGAAAGATCGCTCATTCCCTTCATTTCCAAACTTCGTGGCCTTCGTGTTCTTCGTGGTAGAATGCAATGGCCAATGTCTCGACACTATTAAGTGAAATTGTTTACCACCAGAACTCCGGATATTTTCTGGATTCGGCAATGTTGTTGACAACCAGTGCCACGATCAGCATGATGATAACGCCTGTGAGCACGGGAAAAAACACATATAAAAAGCCTAAGCTGTGAATTTTTTCACTGCCGATCACGGCAATCAGGGCCGTGGCCCCGCCCGGCGGATGCAGGGTTTTGGTGGCATGCATGGCGGCAATGGCCGTGGCCACGGCAAAGGCGGCGGCCAGCCAGGGAGCGGATCCCAGCATCTGCCAGGCCGCCACCCCGATGACGGCGGAGATCAGGTGCCCTCCCACCAGGTTTCGGGGCTGGGCAAGCGGGCTTCTCACGGCCCCGTAGATCAATACGGCCGAGGCCCCGAAAGACCCGATGAGAAACACCAGATCTCCGTCAGAAAAAAAATGGTAATGCAGCAAAGCCACGGGTATGATCCCCAGAAACGCCCCGAGCCAGGACCATGCAATTTCGGAAAATCCCACACCCGGCGGGCTCTGGCTGCCTCCTTTCATTTTTTGGAAAAAACCCGACACGATATCACCCCCTTTTTTACAGATTAACACATGGTCTGGATCAGATCGGATCTGGCAACGATCCCTGCCAGCCGTCCGGCGTCATCAATGACCGGGACCCGGTTGATGTTGTGGCGGTCCATGATATCTGCCACTTCAAACAGCGGGGTGGTGCCGGAGATGGTGACGGCAGGGGAAGACATGATCTCTTTGGCTGTCAGTTTTTTGATATCCGCGGCAATGCAGCCTTTTTTTTCCAGGCATTGCAGGATCACATGCATGAAAGAAGGAGATCCGCCCCCTCCCATTTTTGACAGAAAATCCTTTTCAGAGATGACCCCGGCAAGGGTGTTGTCCGGCTGGATCACGGGCATCCCGGAGATGTCATGGTCGGCCAGGAGCCGGACCACCTCGGCAAGCGGTGCGGTCTCCGCAACCGTTACCACCTGGCTTGTCATGATCTGTTCCGCGGTGATGGCATGTTTCAGCCGGTGCAGGGCATGGTCGTAGGCCACCCCGTAGATCTCCATGAAATCGGACGGGGTGATGTCCAGGTATCCGGGGATTTTTTTCATGGCCCCGACAATGTCCTCGTCAGTAATGGTCTGCCGGCATTCATTGAGTGTGCTGAATTTCATGAATCCTCCTGGAAATTTTATTATGAGCTTATATTGATTTGTCAATTCCTTCGACTGAATTTGTTATAATCTCATCGATTGCCAAGACCAACGTTTTTGTCGCCTGCACTCTGATATTTACCCATGAAAAAGTAATTTTTCGTAGACCGTGGCCATCAACATCAATGCGTTCAGTTGGTCGATCAGCTCGATGGGTAATTTGGTTTCTTCTGGCAAGTAGATCACCGATCAGCCGTTTTAAATTCCGGGCAGGTTCACCACAGGTTTCTTCAACTTGTTCCCAAAAATTTCGAATGGCTAACATGTTGGCGATTTGATCAATAGACTTTAGGTCGTAGAGGACTTTTTTTTCGAAATTCCTCAAGATAATTTTTTGCAAGCGTAAATCCGGATCGTTATATTTTTCAACAGCAATATATTCTTCCAGTGTTAAGGTCAGGTTCTTGAGACGTTCATCGACCTTTGATCGTCGAAGACGGAACAGAGTCGGTACAACCTTGCAGACAGTTTCCCACAAAAAAGTCTCAAGAGAGGTACAAGTCATAATCACTGCCTGTCTAAGAAGAAAATCGACTCCGCCTTCTTCCATGTTTGCATCAGGAAAGCGTATTGCCGAATGAGATAAAATAGCAATTTTGTCGTTTGCCACGCATCTGATCTGAGCATTTTCCGGCACTCCCCAAAAATTGCTCACAGCCTGTTTGAAATAGTCTGGAAGGTCTGATTGCCTTAAATCACTAGCCAACTGGTACATTTGCAGAAGCCTTTCAACGATGGCAAAGTTCTGATTGAAAATAGTTTGTGGATTTATGGATGTTGTCATTTTTTGTCTCCGATCAATGGATTTTGATCTTTTCTATTTATTTTGAATTCCTGTGCGCGGGGTTCCATCCACCGCCGAGCGCTTTGTAGAGCCGAATCAGATTGGCTGTAACTTCTGCGCTGCTTATTGCCAGACTGTCTTCCGCAGTAAACAGCGTTCGCTGAGCGTCGAGAACATATATGAAGTCTCTCAGTCCATCCTTGTATAATGATTCAGCAAGATTCGCAGATTTTTTTGCCGATTCTACCATATTTTTCATAGATCCTCTGCGGTCCAGCTCGCGCACGTAAGCTACCATGGCGCTTTCGACATCCTCCAATGCTTGCAGGATTGTCTGTTCATATTCGATGAGTGCCTGATTTTGCCGTTCACTCTGCACCTCGATATTACTTCTGACGCTACCGGCATTGAATATGCTCCATTGAAACGCCGGTCCGATCGTCAACAGGCGGCTCATACTGTCGAAAAGGCTGGATGCGCTTGTGGTGGAGAATTGTAATATGCCATTGAATGTGAACCGGGGATACAAATCCGCTTTTGCGATACCCACGCGCGCGGACTGGGCGGCCAGTTCCCGTTCAGCCTTACGGATATCGGGACGTCTTCTGATCAGGTCGGCTGGGATACCGATTGCGATCTCAGGGGGTGCTGTGGGCATTGGGGATGCCTCATGAAAAAAATCGTTTAATACGCCCGGTTTTTCGCCTGTCAGCACAGCTATCCGGTTCATGGCTTGCTGCAGACCCGACTTAAGCGGTGGAAGCTGAGACTGGCTGGAGGCAAGATTGGATTTGGCCTGCTCCAATTCCAATGAATTTGCCAGCTGAAGGTCGAATCGATCCGTTACGATCTGGAGTGTCTTCCGTTGAGCATCGATATTGGTTTCAGCCACGCGAATTCGGTTTTGAAAAGAACGGACTTCAGTATAGTTAAGGGCCAGTTCCGCCACCAGGGAGACCTGGACACTGCGCAGCGTTTCGATGGATGCCTGCATATCGGCGGTAGAGGCCTCAATACGGCGGGTTATCCTTCCGAAGATATCGATTTCCCAGGCAGCGTCGAAATCGGTCGCATAGAGCTCACCGGTCGGTTGATCCCCTTCTTTCACCTTGGCGGCAGAGCCGGCTGCGGTCACGGCCGGAAAACGTGCCGCTGTTTCGATCCCCCGCGCAGCCCTGGCTTCCCGAATCCTGGATCGGGCTATATCCAGATCCAGATTCCCGGAGAGCCCTCGGTTCACCAGTTCATTCAAGCGAGGGTCCTCAAAGACTTGCCACCACTCACCGATATCCGCCTGCGACACGACCAACCCGTATTCGGGCGGTTGTTGCCATTGGTCCATGTCAGCGCGGGGCTCAGGCGGTGTATAATCCGGACCCACGGTGCACCCCGCCCAGAGGAGACTCAAAAAAGCTAACATAAGTCCAAAAGGTTTGTTGCGTTTACGAGTCATATGCATTTCCTTCTGCTTCACTCTTATTAAAAGAAGCCTTTGATTCTTCGCCAATTTTTTCCACGATCCCGAAATCTCCCAGAATTAAATACATACACGGAAGAGCCAATAGAACCAGAGCCGTGCTCGCCATCAATCCAAACGAGGTGCTGATGACAAGGGGAATCAGTATCTGGGCCTGAAGGCTTCTTTCGAATAACAAGGGCAGCAGGCCGACAATGGTAGTGGTCGAAGTCAACAACACTGCACGGAACCGGTCCTTGCTGGCCTGAACGGCCGCATCATGCATGGCGAGCCCTTCTTTTCGGGCGTTTTTCAAAAAGATGACCAACAGTATGGAATCATTGACCACAATACCACCCAGGGCTATAAACCCCAGCAAACTTGGCATGCTGATGGGTACACCCATAAGGCCGTGTCCCCAGACGACACCGATTAGGGAAAAAGGAATGGCCAGCATGACGATGAGCGGTTCGGTATAGGTCCTGAACTGAAAGCTGAGCAAGATAAAGATCCCGATAATGCCAATAACCATGGCTCCGAACATCGACTTCTGTGTGGTGTTGGTTTCTTCGAGAGATCCGGCTATCGCCAGCTTTAAACCCGGGTATGTTTGATTGAATTCAGTGAGATAAGTTTTTCGAAAAAGGTTCATCAATTCATTGGTGTTGACCAGGCGGGTATCCACATCGCCGCGCAAGGTCACCGCCCGCATACCGTTGAAACGGGCGATTCGTGCCCATCCATTTTCCATTTTCCATGTGACCACTGCCTTTAGCGGCACCTGATTTCCGTCGGCAAGGACAAGATTGAAATTTTCAATGTCCTGTAAATCATTCCGATCCATGTCGGCCAAGCGGATCTCTATCTCGTAGGACTCCGGCCCGACCTGGATTTCATCGGCCACAAGGCCCTGGAATGCGGCCCGCAGCTGGTGGCCGATATCGGTCGCGTCGATCCCAATACCATACGCCTCTTCCCGCATCCGCATACGGATTTCGGGCTTGCCGGTTCTTAAATCGTCCGCCAGGTTCACCACGCCTTCGAATTGGCCGAACCAGCCCTTCAAGTCTGTCACGGCCTTTTTCATTTCATCCAGGTCTTTTCCCCGCAGACGTACTTCAATGGGGCGGCCGCCCGGTCCAAATCCCGGCTCGCCCAAAGTAAGACTGAGCACATCCGGCAGATTGCCTATTTCCTTGCGCCAGCCAGCCAAATAAGCCTCAACCGTGCCGGTCCGTTTTTCTGCGGTCAGCAGATCCACTGTAATGGTGGCCACATGGGGCCCGTTTTCAAATGCTTCCGTGTTCAGGTTGTACTGGACGTAGGCATTTTGTATCAGATCCTGGTGGTCGGGCTGATCCGGCTTAAAACGCTGATTGGTCCGCTCCAAAGCAGCCAAAATATGCGCCACGACCCCCTCGGTCCTTGAAAGCGGTGTCCCTTGAGGCATCAGCAGCCGGGCCATCACAACATCGCCCTCCAGGTCCGGAAACCCCTGGAACTTAATTTTGCCGGAAGCTACCATGCCCAATGAAAGGATGAATACTCCGATCAGTGAAGTCAGGAAAAGATAGCGCCGTTTCAGCAGAAATTCGACAGAACCGCCCACCAGACGGTCTCGCATCCAGTTGAAAAAGGCATCAAATCGTTTTCTGAAACGGTTTGTTTTGTTCAGAGCAAACCCGTGCATGGCGTGATTGATGTGGGCGGGAAGAATCCCAAAGGCTTCGATCAGGCTTACGACCAGCACCAGAATCAGCATCATGGGAACCACTTTCAGGACTTTGCCGATTTGCCCTTCGATAAAGGCCAGGGGGCCCAGGATACAAATGGTCGTGATAAGAGAAGATATCACGCCCGCGGCGACTTCTTTGGTGCCGTCGACTGCGGCTGCGAGCGGTGATTTCCCGCGCTGCCTGTGGGCCATGATATTTTCCGCAATCACAATAGCGTCATCCATCAGCAAGCCGAGGGCCATCAACAAGCCAACCATGGTGAACATATTGATGCTGAGGCCCAAATGAGGAACAATAATGAAAGCTCCCAGAAAAGAGACCGGCAGGCCCATGGCTACCCAAAAGGAGATGCGAACATTGAAAAACAGCCACATGGTGCCAAATACCAGCAACAGACCCTGGATGCCGTTGGAGAGGAGCATATTGAGACGGTCTTTCAGAATTGTTGTTTCATCCTGGGTGATGGTCAATTCCATCTGCGGGTGATGCACTCGCTCGTCTTCCAGAAAGGCTTTCACTTTCTGGGCCACCCGAATCGCATCCTGGGTTTTTGATTTTTCGATTTTCAGAAGCGCATTTCGTCTCCCATCTTTCATGATTTTTTCTTCATCGAGTTCAAACAGATCTTCGACCTTGGCGATGTCACCGAGGCGGAGTGTTCCGCCTTCCGGACCGGCCAGAATGATGAGATTCTCCAATGCCGCGGGTGTTCGACGCTGATCGACAAAACGAAGCAGGATATCTCTTTCACGAGTTTCAATGGTGCCCAGGGGGATGTCCTTGCTTTGCGTGGCGATGATCGCCGCCACCTGGGAAGCGCTGAGGCCTATTCGACGCAGTGCTGCGTCAGAGAGCGAAACCCGCAGCTGGTGATCGGAAAACCCCTCGATATTTATCAATGAAACCCCCGCCTCCTGCATCCGTTCCTTCAGGTCTTCACAATAGGCCTTGAGATCCGGAACGGTCATGGGGCCGGAGACAAGCAGAGCTAACACGGGATCAGTCCTTCCGAGCTGAGAAATGACGGGGAGTTCCACTTCCTGCGGAAAATCATCGATGGCATCGATTTCGGTCTCTACATCGCTCAAAAATGCCTGGATATCGCCGTCCGTGCTCATTTCAACAATAATCGAGGCCATCCCCTCACGGGCGTCAGAGCGGACTTCCGCCACAAAATTGATTCCGTCAATGGCGTCTTCCACCCTTCGGCAGACCACCTCTTCGACCTCTTGAGCGGTGGCACCGGGATAGCGGATGCGAACCTCAACTTCGGTGGGTGCAAAATCGGGTTGCGTTTCCCGAAGGATATAGGGCGTGGTCAGAGCGCCCGCAACCAGGAATGCGATCATCAGCAGATTGGCCGCGGTGGGATGTCCGGTAAAAAAACGAATCATTGTTTCGCCCTCTTTCCCTGGCTTAAGGCCATCAGGTGTTGTTTCAGACTGTCATCAGATACAGGCGAGACTTTCATGCCGACAATAGCCGGGGAGGGATCGGATACCACAACCATTTCCCCGCCTGACAGGCCGGATTTGAGGACGACAAATTCAGACTGGGCAAAATCCTCATCCACCTGTTTTTTTTGCAGCCGGTGTTCCCGGTCAACAACGAATACACTGCTGTCGTGAATGGCGGATCGAGGCACAACCACGCTCCCTGGTCGCGCAGGGCCTTGAAGTTCCACCCGGCAAAACATGCCTGCTGTTAGAGGGGGACGTACGCCGGGTTCGGCTTTCTCATAGGGGCGGTCCACGGCGACCACAACCTTCATTTCTCGGGTCTTTACGTCCACCGTCTCCCGGACTCTGTCAATTCGGGCTTCCCATTCAGCTGACCAGTCACCGCTTTGCAGGCTGATGATCACGCTGACATCACGGAACAGGTCTTTGAACGCTCCAGTACTCAGCCCCGGCTGAAATCGCCCGCGCACCTGTTCGCTCAAGAGATTTCGTAATTCTTCAACTCGAAACCGGGCGTCGATCTCCGTGACAGCGGTCCCGTGGGCTTTAAAAAGCGACTGGCCGGCCCGTAAAAACTGCCCGGTTTCAATATCCACATCACCGAGCCGGCAATCATATGGCGCTTTGATGACGGTTTTGGCCAAATCAATTCGGGCTTGCTTTAGATTGGACCGATGTACGTCAAGTGCCGCATTCAGGGCGTTTCGTTTTGAGGGGATCAAGGCAAGCGCGTTTTTCAATTGCTGTACATTTTGTTTTTGCTGAAGATAATTTCTTTCTTCCCGGTCCACCTCGTCCTGGGAGATCGCATTGCGTTTCAACGCTTCAAGTTTACGTTCAAGGGATTTTTGAGCCAAGGCCAATGATCGCTGCTCCACTCCAAGCAGTTGTTTGGTATTCTCCTCGTCCTCGGCGAGTTCTTTGATGTTTGCCCGGGTTTCTTCAACAGTTGCCTTCAAACGGGCCACCGCCAGTTCGTATTCCGTTGGATCTATTTGAATCACTACGCTGTTGGCTTCTATCAATTCCCCGGATTTCAATCGAGGATGAATGGACACGACGGTCCCCCTGACTTCAGCAACCGCTTCCCATATCCATCCGGGTTCGGCAACCCCGAAACCCACAACTCTTGGGACCAAATCCACATAAGGCACCTCGATGACTCGAAGGGGCCTTATTGATTCTTGTCCTTGTTTCCGTGCGGGACCGGGCTTGTGCGTCACCAGGTATGCCACCACCAAAACCGCTGCCACCATCGGCAGGATTATCAGAAACATTTTGAGAATTTTATTAATGATTTCCTTCATGATTATATCTGTCCTTGTTCAGTTTTGGTTGAGACGGATCGGACGAAAGCTGGCCACACATTTTTTACATGAGCGGTAATGTCGAAAAGACCTTCGGAAATATTCGACAATATCGCTGCCGGCAGGATCATCCCCATAAACAGGACTGCAGCGGTGGCTGGTTCAATCTTTTTGTGAATGGAACCGTCCTGCTGCCCTAAGGCGATGATGGCTTGAATCTCTTTTAAATAGTCTGTGATTATACTTGTCACCCGGCTTTTCCGTTCCGGAGCACCAGTATAGACCGCTTCGGAGAACACCACGGATGGAATGGCCCGATTTTCGTCCAGGAGGAAGGCATGCCGGATCAACAGCAGCCGAAGCTGTTCCAGCGGAACATCGGTCTGCTCCCGGACATGGGCCACATTGTCCAGGAGCCGTTGCCGGATCAGGTCCAGCACGGCATCGAGCACGGCATCCTTGCTGGCGAAATGCCGGTACAACGCCGAGGGTACAATCCCCACCCGCCGGGCAATGCCGGCAATGCTCAACCCTGAAACCCCCTGGTCATTGATCAGGTCAAGGGCGGCCTGGGTGATCTGTTCCTGGCGCTGTTGTGTGTCTGTTTTCCGGGCGGACATCATGGACTCCAATCAGAATTGTGATTCACAATTCACATTCTAGTGAGAGATTTGTTCATTGTCAAGTCATTTTGTCCAAACGCAGTTGCTTTCTTCGATATATGTATTATTGTTTTTGGTATCAAGCCGGTTGCAATTCAGACATGATGTTTGAATGAAACAGATGGTTTTAATTTTGAAAGGAGGACGCGATGGAATTAAGAAACTGTGTTCCCCAAAAAATGATGCAGTACTTATTTGTTGGATTTCTGGTGGCAGCAGCCGTTGCCATGACGATTGTCAGCCTCACCATTTTACCCATTGTCGGATTTGCCGTGGTCATTCCGATTGTGATTCTGGCCGTGTATGTGTTTCGTCTCCGGCTCAACAATCAATGCGAGATTGATGTGTCCAAAGATGTCTGATTGATCGAGTAATGTTTAAAAAAAATCCGGGAAATATTTTATATTATGACCGTCTCTTAAAATATTTCCCGGACAAATCATTTTGTAACAAAAGGTGACAGTTAGTCTGTGCCGTCACCGATCAACGGCAGTTGTTTTTCCAGGGTAAAGTACACCAGAAACCGGGGCTCCTGTTTGTCATCCGTGTATCTGCGGCGCTTTATTTTTCCCACCAGTTCCGGATTTTCCTCTTCTTTGACCTTTTTGAGAAACAGACGTTTGCCTTTGTAGCCCGGACCGTTTTCAATGAACAGAAATGTGGCGTGCGGGTTGGAGGTCAGGTTCTGATGGGTGAGCCGGTCCCTCATGATAAAGGCCAGTTGATCTGCTTCCAGAAAATGGGGACGGGAATAGATGGCGGCATCCACTTTGCCGCTGCTGTCTGCAGTAGCCAGAACGCCCGTGCCTTTGGTATTTTCAAAATAAAATTTCAATGCTTTCATGATCGCTCCTTTGACAGTGTTTAAGGTCATAAACAACAACCGGTCTGATACTCACAATAGTCATCCGGAATCATTTGTAAAGGAGCTGATTTCTGGCGGCCAATTCAGGCAGCCATGCCGTAGACGGCCCAGAACATGATCATGACCACGGCCATGAAGATCAGGGTCATGCCCGTGCCGGCCCGGACATAGTCCTTGACCCGATAGCCTCCGGGCCGCATGATCAGGGCGTTGACCTGATGGGTGGGCAGGATAAAGGTGTTGGATGCGGCAATGGCCACCAGCATGGCCGCCATTCTCGGATCCGCCTGGCACTGCACGGCCATGTTCATGGCCAGAGGAATCATGAGCACCGTGGCCCCGATGTTGGACACAAACAGGGTAAAGGCGGATGTGAGAGCGCCTACCAGCAGGAACAAGGTCACGGGAGTGAGAAAATCATGCAGCATATGGGTCAGGCTGGTGGCCAGAAACCCGGCAGCTCCGGTGTTTTCAAAGGCAATGCCCAGGGGGATGAGCCCGGCCAGCAGAAACACCGTCATCCAGTCCACACTCCGGTAAGCCTGGTCCAGGGTCATCACCCGGGTGAGCACCATGCCCACGGCCCCGGCCAAAAGGGAGATGGACAGCTGGATATTGAACCCCAGGGCCAGAACCAGGGCCAGAACCAGGCAGCTCAGGGCCCTGAGCGCGTTTTCCGGATACAGAATTTCCCCTTTCAGATGTTCGGTAAAAGCCAGGATGGGTTTCTGCTTCAGCAGGTGAAGTTTTTCCCATTCCCCATGCAGGAGCACGGCATCGCCGGGCTGGATTTTGATTTCAGAGATGTTTTCCAGAATGAGCTGGTTCTGACGATACAAAGCCAGGGGGTTGACCCGCAGTTTTTTGCGAAACCCGTATTCGTGAAAGGTTTTTCCCACCAGTTCGGATCTCGGCGTGACAATGGCTTCGGTGATGCCGGCATTGTCCATGGACAGCACCCCGGACAGGTCGTTGAGTTCGGATCGCAACGTCCACCCCAGATCATCTGCCAGATTCCGGGCGTGTTCTTCGTTGGCCACGATGCCTATCACATCAAAGGGTTCGATCACATCGGCCCGTCCGGGTTCAGTGACCCGGTACCGGCCGTTTCGCTTGGAAATGCACACCACCGTGGCATGGTATTTCGGCCGCAGTTCCAGTTCCTCCAGGCGCCGGGTGAAAAAATTGCCGGGCACGGCCAGTTCAAACACCTTGCTTACCTCCCGGCCGTAAGTGCATTCCAGGTCATGGTTCAACAGGTTGCAGGCATCTGCCATGGGTTCGGATCTGGGTAAAACCCAGCGCCCCAGAAAAATGAAATACACCAGGGCCGCCACCACCAGGGCGATGCCCATGGGGGCCACAAAGAACAGGGAAAACGGGGAATAAGGCTGATGCGCCACCAGCTCCGGGTTGGCATGCCACCAGGATCCGGCCAGGTCATTGAGCAGGATCAACGGACTGGATCCCACCAGGGTGATGCATCCCCCGATGACCGCGGCATATCCCATGGGAATGAGCACCTGGGAGATGGGCACGTTCAGCTGCCGGCACATGCGGTTCACGGCCGGCAGAAACAGGGCCGCGGCCCCGATATTCTGCATGAAACCGGAGATCACGGCCACGGTGCCGGCCACCAGGGTCATCATCCGGTTCCGGCTTTTCCCCGACAGCTTGATGATCTGTGCGGCCACCTGGTTCATCACCCCGGTCTTGTCCAGGCCGTGGCCGATAATCATGACGGCAATGATGGATACCACGGCATTGGAGCTGAGCCCGGAAATGGCTTGACCCGGGGTGACAAGACCGGACAGGGGCAGCAGTACCATGACCAGCAGCCCTACCATGTCCACCCGCACCAGGTCAAACGCGAACAGGAGAATGACACCTATCAGAAATCCATACACGACCAGCATGTTCCAGGTCATGCCGGGCGAAAGAAACGTCAGCAGATCAGCGGGCATTCAGTCTTCCATGTCGGTTTCCATGAAATTGAACCAGTACCCGTTGTTGGAGGCGAAATCCAGTTCGATCTGGACCACTTCCACATGGCGCTGCTCAATGTCATAGAATTTTTCCAGAATATCCCGGACCGGCCCGTGATCCACTTTCTGAATGGCATCCCGGTAAAACCGGCTGGTTTCCACTTCCAGGGACAAGGCCGCGTTCAGCACCCGTTTCAGATCCCCCAGGATGTCTTTAGGAATCTGGTCGGCCATCTGCTTGATTTTTTCAAAATCCCGGTCCGGAAAGGGAATCGAAGTGCCGGGTTTTTCCAGTTCCTGGTCTTTGTCATCCCTTAAAAGGGTCAGGCCGTGCTCCAGAAACGCCACATGGTTTTGTTCATCATCGGCCAGGGCCTGGAACAGTTCTTTGCCCCGGGGATCGTCAATGGTTTCCACGGCGGACCGGTAAAGATCCCGGATCTTTTTTTCATAGACCAGGGCCGTGGTGAAAATGTCTTGGGATGGTGTCATTTTTTGTCTCCATTTTCTAGGATTCTTTGGGCATGGGTAAACACGGCAAAATTGGTAGGTCTGACAAATCCCACCAGGGTGATGCCCATTTCTTTTGCCAGCAGGATGCTCTGGTGGGTGGGAGCGCCTCTGGATGCCAGGACCGGAATGTCCAGGCGCCGGGCCTTGTGAACAATTTCAGAAGAGATCCGGCCGGTGCAGGCCAGCATGACCCTTGAACAGTCGGTCTTTTCAAGCAGCAACGTGCCCAGCACCTTGTCCACGGCATTGTGCCGGCCGATATCGTCGATAAAAAAATCCGGGATCTGCCCTTTGATACTGGCGGACGCGGAATGAACCCCGCCCGTGATCCGGTGCAGGTCCGAGCAGTGCTGAAGCCAGTGAATCACGGCGATAATGTCTGATCCCTGAATCTGGACATCACTTTGAATGGGATGGCGGGAGGACAGCTCCATCATGGAGGTGTACATCACCCCTTTGCCGCAGCCTGAGGTATACACCCGTTGCCCCAGCAGCTCCGGATCCACCAGGTCCCTGACTTTAATGTCTGCCCGCCATTTGGTTTCATCCAGAGAAAAAGAGGTGATGTCGTCAGCAGACTTGATGAATCCGGAGGTGACCAGAAATCCGCAGGCAAATGCTTTGAGATGGGAGGGGGTGCACATGAGCGTGGCCAGTTCCCGGCCGTTGACATGAAAGGTCAAAGGGATTTCCGCCGCTACACGGGAAGCTTCCTCAGACAGTTCATTGTTCCGGTAGCGGGTGATGGTAAAGGGGATCATTTCCCCTATGGGGGTGTCATCATGCATGCTCAACGTCCTTTTTTTTGTCTGATTTCAGGCGGTATTCTCGCCTGAAATCAGAGTGACATATTTGAATATAGCACCGGGCAAACAGATTTTAAAGGATATTTATGCGGGCTTGTTTCCCTTCTACTGAGGTGGATGCAGCAAGAAGGGGGAAGAAAAAAAGAGGGAAAAAAATCCATGATCAATCAGCCGCATGGCAGTCAGCTGTGGTCTGGTGAACGCAGTCGCTGGGGACAGCCGGTGCCAGCAGCATTTCTTTCTTGCAGAAAGGGCAGAACGGGGTGGCCACGTTTTTTTGATCCATGATGGATTCCGCCTTGAAAGTCATTTCATACCGGTTGGTGCCGGGATGGCTGCAATGCACATAGGTGCAGATATATCTTGTTTCCATTTCGCAATACTCCTTTGGGTTGGATTTCGTAAAACATATCATGGATAATCAATAATATCAATCTGTCAAAATATCGCATCATTGTGTGAGCAACCCGTCAGAATCGGGTTAGAATTGTGTCACCCCTTGACCACGGCCATGGGCCGCAACCTGGCCACCATCCTGGAGATTCCTGCCCCGTGGACCACCCCCACCACCTCGGACACATCCTTGTAAGCTTCCGGCATCTCTTCGGTCATGGTGAACCGGCCCGTGTATTTCACCACAATGCCTTTTTTTGCCAGCTCCTGCTGGATGGAGCGTCCTTTGCCCGCTTTTTTGGCGGCTTTCCGGCTCAAAAGACGTCCGGCCCCGTGGCAGGTGGACCCGAAGGTCTGGTCCATGGCCGTGTCTGTGCCGCACAACACATAAGAGGCCCGGCCCATGTCTCCGGGGGTGAGAATAGGCTGGCCCACGGCCCGGAACCGGTCCGGAATGTCGGGATGGCCGGGACCGAACGCCCGGGTGGCGCCTTTGCGCACCACACACACGGTCTGGTTTTTTCCATCCACCTGATGGGTCTCTTTTTTGGCAATGTTGTGGCACACATCATAGAGCAGGTTCATACGCAGGCTGTTGGGGCTGATGGACAGGGTTTCCATGAATGTCTGCCTCGCTGTGTGCAGCATGATCTGGCGGTTGGCCCAGGCATAATTGGCGGCACAGGCCATGGCCGACAGATAGGCCTGCCCTTCTTCGGACTGGATCATGGCGCAGGCCAGCTGACGGTCAGGCAGGGTCAGCCCCAGCTTTGCCACGCTTTTTTTCATGGCTGCCAGGTGATCGTCACACACCTGGTATCCCAGGCCCCGGGATCCGGAATGCAGCATCACGGTCACCTGGCCGGGCACCAACCCGAATACCCGGGCGGTGTGTGCATCAAAAATCTCTTCCACCACCCCGATTTCCAGAAAATGGTTGCCCGAGCCCAGGGTGCCCAGCTGGTTTCTGCCCCGTTCCAAAGCCCTGTCGCTCAATACCCCGGGATCGGCCTGGGCCAGGCACCCGTTTTCTTCGGTGTATTCGATATCGCTGTCTTGGCCGAATCCCCGGGCCACGGCCCAGGCGCTGCCCTGGGTCAGCACCTGTTTCAGGTCCCGGACGGACAGCCGGACCGATCCTGTGGACCCCACCCCGGACGGCACGGCCTGGAACAGACGGTTGGCCAGGGGCTCCAGATGGGGCCGGACCTCGTCTTCGGTCAAGGCGGTGGTGGCCAGGCGTACCCCGCAGTTGATGTCATACCCCACACCCCCCGGGGAGATCACCCCGGTGTCCCAGTCAAACGCCGCCACCCCGCCGATGGGAAATCCATACCCCAGATGAATGTCGGGCATGGCCATGGCTGCTGTGACAATCCCGGGCAGGGTCGCCACATTGGCCACCTGCTGGAGGCTGCCGTCCCGGAGTAACGCGTTTATGCCGGCTTCCGATGAATAGATGATGCCCGGCACCCGCATCTGTCCGGTTTTGGGAATCTGCCACCGGTAAGGGTCAAGCGGTTCAAGGTGCATGGGGACCTCCTTTTTGTTTCAGATGGGATTCATGAAACGATTATACCACAGGTTCCCCAGTATGAGAATGCAATCACTCATCTGATCGTATCGAAGTATTTCAATGGCGAAGAGAAACGCAAAAGCGTTTAATTTTAAATCAAATCGTGATAATCTGATCTCAGTTTTCAATGGATGTATCAACAAAAAGCGCAGGATGGAACATGATGCCGCCCAGGCAGGAGATGAAAATCAGGGAATGGATATTGGCCAATCAGGTCGCCGTCGACGAACTCGGCGGCATTTTCTGGCCTGAAGGAGAAGACCTGTCACCGGAATTTTTGTTACACCACAGCGGGTGATCCGCCATCGACCAGAACAGGCAGGCGGAACAAAGTGACGAATAGTATACTGCTGTCCACCCATGCCGCTGTTCGATCTCAAACCGTTCTATCACATTTTTTTTCTTCCGGGCGATACCACAACATCCGGGCGTTTGATTTCAACCAGTGCATGAAGATGCGGAACCGAAAACTATTCTTTTCAGATGCAGGATGTTTATGGTTTTTTGAATAATCGGTCTATCGTCTTCATCGGCAGAAACATTCGAATGCGGCCATTGTGTTCACACAATATCTCAAAGCCGTATTTTGCATAAAAACTTTGAGCGGCATCAGTCAGACAGTCAACTGCGACTGCATAGGCCGGCATAAATGTGTTGACTTCCCGCAGGTACGACAGGGCCTTTATCAAAGTAACCTTACCCAGACCACGGCCATGGCACTCCGTGTGAACGGCAAGCTGAGCCAATATAAACACGGGAACAGGGTAGCGTGGTAATTTTTTTGCCAGATTCACAGGAAAATGGTCACGGCATACAGCTCCGGGTGTCACGCTGTAAAATGCGCAAATTGGGAATTTCTGATTCGATAATGAAACGGTTGCCGGCAAAACCATGGTCCGGCTGATGCCCGTTTTCATATGTTTTACCGCCCGGTTTTGAAAAAACGCATTGAGTTCCGGCTCTCCACAATCAAAAGAGGTCCGATCATGAATGGATTTATTCAGCTCAATGAAATGTCTGGTCCATTCCATTTAAAGCCCGTTTTCTTCAGTAAACCGATTGGCTTCGATTAAAGCATCATTGGGGTCTTTTGCCTTTTCACAAGCTGAGATGAACCGGTCAAAAATATCATCGTCAACAACCATGGTCTCATGTTGTGCAATGATCCGGGTTGAATTCTCATCCATTAATCTGACCACATATTCCGTGAGACTTTTCAAGCCTAAAAGCGCTGTTGCTTTTTCCGCTCTAACTTTAATGTCTTCATCAAGTCTTATATCCAAACGTGCGGTTGTCATAATGCCCTCCCATTTGTACGGATGATTTCCGTATTTTTTCCCAAAGATAACACCGCAACCTGAGATCTGCAATATTGAATGAACAAACGACCGGAAAAGTTTTTATATGTCAGCAAAGGAACACGGCATCTCGGTCATGTATCGTCTGTTTTTACCGTGTTTGTAGTAATGATTTTCAATTCAGCAATACCATCCGGGTCAGTTTTTCAACCAGCAGGTCTTGGGGCTGGACCCGAGGGAACTGCTCTTTGCCCGGTTCCAGGGTGGTGATCACGGTGCGGCCCACCACAAGGCGGCCGGACCGGGTGCTGAATGGCGGCCTTGTGGTGATACCCCACATGGCATGGCAGATCACGGGTTGATCCGATGCCGGATCCACTCCCTGGTAGAGCATGATGTGACCGGGCATGTATAAAAGGGTTTGCAGCGGAACCCCTTGGGTCCGGATCAGGGATTGTTTTTCCGGGCCGGACAGTCCTTCCAGGGAAATAGTTTCGCCGAAGTCGGCCTGGTCTTTGGAGTTTCTGGGCAAAGGAAGGCCGAAACCGGCAAACACATCCTGGATCAGGGCGGAGCAGTCCCGGTTTTCATACAGCCCGCCCCAGCCATAGGTCTGTCCCATCAACGCATTCAGGATTTCGGCGAAATTATCAGGGGTGGCAGGAAACGGGAGTCGCTGGATCCCATGATCCCGTACCCTGGCCTCCACAAGTTCCGTATTTCCCAGATGGTTTCGTGCCGGGGCCAGCACCGTGACAAACCCGGTATCAGATGCCGGTTCCTTCATGGGCAGGGCCATACCCACCCGGCCGGAGAAAACCGGGGGGCTGTGCTCTGGAATCACGGGGACCTGGTCGGCCCGGAACCCTGCCAGAGGATGGGCGGAATAGTCCGCCATGACTGCCGCATCCACGGCCGCGATCTCCTGGTACCGCACCCATCCGGCCACCCAGTCGGTTTCCACCAGGGCCCAGAGTCTGTCTTTGCTTTCATGGGTGACCAGCACGGGGGTGCCGGCCGGTACCAGAGAATTCTGCATCATATCAAAGGGAAATCCGCGACCCGGGTGCAAGGGTCCGAAAAACACGGGTTTGTGGGTGGGAAATACCCGGATGGCGGCGTGAGTCACGGTGATGGCCGGCTGGTGGCGCAAAGGATAAATATCGGGTTGAGACTGCCGGGCCATTGAATCCAGAAAATCCGGGGAAAGGGGCAGGTTGTTTTCGCCATATAGACTTTTTAACCGGTATTTTTTCAATCCGGAAAAAACGATTTCAGCAGAATGCTTCGGATCGGTCCGGTGCCAGGGCCTGAAAAACCGGTCTTTGAATTGTTGAAAATACGCTGCCTGGCGGGCCGGATCAAAGATCGGGCCCTTGATGTGCGCCAGATACACCCCGGCATCCTGGGGCAGCATCCGGATATCCGCAACCCGTGCCGGTTGTCTCACGGCACACCCGGCACCAGCCAGGCAAAACAGCAGCAAAACCAAGAGCATTGAAAACCATTTTTTCATGGGATGACGGTACGCGGTTGCGGTATGATTATCAAGATGCGGCAGGAATTGCATTACCGGTCGTTGCCTTGACCCTGACCCTGATTCCGTTCAAGGCCGGTGTTGATCAGCTCTGACAGATCCCTGACAATGGGTGCCATTTGCTCCCGGTGTTCCGGCGGGATCATCAGACAGGTGATGGGTTCGTTTTTAACGAACAATTTGTGGTTTTTCAGATCATGATTCTGAATATCCTGACCGGTCACATCATTGCCGGACAAGGCCCGGTGCAGCATGTCCGACAGATTGCCCGAATATCCGTCCGGGTCCAGGTGCTCGATGGCCTGTAAAAACACATTGTTCACCGTCAGTATCCAGGAGGGCATCTGTGCGCAGCCCGTGTCCCTGCAATCGGTTTCCGAGACCATGGCCCGGCACCCGAAGGGCCGGACATCATAACCTGTGCACAAATCATTTTCCAGCAGCGGGCATCTGCCCCATGCGGGATCGTTTTCCTCTTCCGGCAGGTCGGCATCTTCCATGCACAACCGGGCAAACCCGTTGGTGCTTGTTTTGGGAATATACCGGTTTTCCGGAAATCTTTGTGTGACTGCTGCGTAAATCGACCGGCGCCGGGATGAAGGCAGGCGGTTGGTCATCAACCGGGCTTCAAGGCGTGTCAGGGTCACATTGCAGGTGCAGCAGCCGGCACATCCCGGGCCGCATGCCCGGGCCGTGGATTCCATGATCCGGTCATACAGCTGATAGATATGGGTCAACCGGTCAATCATGTGTGATTTGCCTTCCCCACGGTGCTTCATATGGATTCAAAGTCAACTTTTATCCTGCAATCCAACGCTTTCGCATATTTAGACAACGTCGCCAACGTGGGAAAAGACACCGTTTCCCCGCTTTCCAATCTGGAAATGCTGCTTTTATTGGTTCCCATTTTTTTGGCAACCTCAGCTTGCGTCATGCCTTTTTCAAGCCGAAGCGTAATCATTTTTTTTCTCAAATCCCAAACCGGTGCAAGCCTTTCGTATTCCGCCCTGGTTTCAGGGTCCTTGAGCGCCTCTTTTTTAAAATGTTCGAAATTCGGTCTACCCATTTTTTACCTCTTTCATTCTCTTTATGGCCAGGGCAATATCTTTTTTGGGAATCTTCGTGCTTTTTTTAATGATTGAATGGAGAATTACAACCGTTTCACCCTTGATGGTGCAAAAAAAAGATCTGGCCACGCCCTCTTTTCCCTTGGATCTGATTTCAAACAATCCATCCCTTATGGATGCAGTGTGGGGCCTGCCTAAATTTGGCCCGATTTCCTTAATCAAATCCAAAATATAGATGAGATTGGATTTAATCCCTGCCGGCAGCGAAAGCGTTTCTGATTCTACCTTTTCGCTATAAAATTCAATCTCCCATGCCATGAACTTTATGTTAACATCTTTGATAACATTGTCAATTCAGTTTTTGACATTTCCTGCTGGAAAACAAATTTGAAAACAGAAACCATCCGCTCAATCATGTGTGATTTGCCTTCCCTGGGGGGCTTCATATGGATCAGGCGCTGCCGTATTGCGCCAGATAAGTTTTGATTTTTTCCATCATGGCATCATCCAGGATCACCTGGCCGTTGATTTCTTGGTTGTGCAGAAATGCGGTGATATCGGCCAGGGTGACGATGGCAAAAATGGGTATCCCCAGGGTTTGTGCCACCTCGGTCAGGGCGTTTTTTTCAGTGGTGCCTTTTTCCTGGCGGTCCACGCTGATGACAATGCCTTTGACCTTCGGATTGCCGCTGGTTTTCAGGACCTCCAGGGATTCTCTGATGGCCTTGCCCGAGGTGATGACATCATCCACCAGGATGAGCCGGGTATCCCCGTCCAGGGCCATGCCCACGGTGCTGCTTTTGTCGGCATAGGTTTTGGCTTCCTTGCGGTTGAACACATATCCCGTGTCATGGCCCATATCCGCCAGGGCCATGGCCGTGGATACACACAAGGGGATGCCTTTGTAGGCCGGGCCGTAAATGCCGTCAAATCCGGTGCTGAAATACCGGTGCACGGCTTTGGCGTAGTGGGTTCCCAGGTGGGTGATTTTTCTGCCCGTGTCAAACATGCCCGTGTTGATGAAATAGGGGGCGATACGGCCGCTCTTCAGTTGAAATTCTCCGAATTTCAGGGCGTTGCACTCAACCAGAAAGCGGATGAAAGATTCTTTGTCGGTCATGGGTTTTTTGGATCCTCTGGGGTATCAAGGTTGTTTTAAACGCGCATTACAAAAGCCGTTACAGGCAGCGCCAGGAAACATACTCGGACAAGGGCACGGCATGTCCGGATTTAAGCAGGGCCGTGCGGTTGAAATCCGGCATTTTTTTCAGTTGTTTGGAGTCAAACACGGGCCCGTCTTTGCATACCACCTGATCGCTGCACACACAGGCACCGCACACCCCGAACCCGCACCGCATATACCGTTCCAGAGACACTTGGCAGGGGATGCCGTGCACGTCACACAAGGTGAACACGGCGTGCATCATGACCTCAGGGCCGCAGGCATACACCCGGTCAAACGGGGGGGTGCCCTGATCAGCCCGGCGCCGGATCTCTGCGGCTAAAAGGTCGGTGACCATTCCTTTGTGGCCCAGGCTGCCGTCATCCGTGGTAATATGGCGGTTTGCGGCAAACCGGTCCGGAAAAAGGATAAACTCATGGGTTCTGGCGCCATGGACGAAAAACAGGTCCGGGTGCAGCCGTTCCACCAGGGGGGCTAACGGGGCCATGCCGCAGCCGCCGGCCACCACGGCCGTATGGGGGGAGGAAATGATATCAAACCCGTTGCCGAACGGCCCTCTGATGCCCACAAAATCCCCGGGACTCAGATCAGCGGCCCGGCGGGAAAACAGGCCTTTGGCTTCGATGGTGATACCGAACCGGGTGGGGGAGTGGTACGACAGACTATAGGGTTTTTCATCGATTCCCGGCAGCCACACCATGACGAACTGCCCGGGCCGGAAATCAATGGCAAAATCAAAAAACAGGGTGGTATAAACGTCGTTATGCACGGTTTTTTCCGCCACAGTGAGTATGACAGGCTTTTGATCAAGGATCATGGGGTTTTCCTGGATTTTTTTGCAGTTGAATCCGGGCCGGCAATGGGGTCATGGGCCGCGCCGATAATGTCATCCCGGGTGCAATGATGGGCTGCCAGCCAGTCGGTCAGCTCCCGGTTCACCTGCTCGAACACGTGAATGCCCCGGTACCGCACGGCCGATCCCATGCCCACCAGGGTGGCGCCTGCCATGAACATTTCCACGGCATCTTCTCCCGTGGTGACCCCGCCTAAGCCGATAATCGGGATGGACACGGCCCGGTAAATGTCATATACGCACCGCACGGCAACGGGTTTGATCATGGGGCCGGACAACCCGCCTTTTTTGAATGCCAGCACGGGCGTTCTTGCCTCGATGTCAATGACCATGCCCGGTCCGGCCGTGTTGATGGCGCAGATGGCATCGGCGCCCGCATCCTCGCACACTTTGGCGATTTTCCCGATATCCGGGGCCGCCGGGGTGAGTTTGGCGATCAAGGGAACAGCAATCACGTTTTTGACGGCATTTGTAACGGCAAAAGCTGCTTTTTCATCCACACCGAACAGCATGCCGTGAAGATCGGAATTGGGGCAGGAGATATTGATTTCAATGAAATCCGGTCCCTGGTCGGACACGAATTGCGCCACTTTGACAAACTCTGCCACGGACCCGCCATAAATACTGGCATTGACAGGAAAATCCCGGTTTGCCAGGGCCTGCCATTCCGCATCCATGTGATCATATCCCGGGGTGGGCAGTCCCACGGCATTGATCATGCCGCCGCCTAAGTCAATGACCGTGGGGTTCTTGTGCCCGTCTCTGGGGGCCGGACCGATGGATTTCAGGGTCACCAGCCCACACCCGGCCTGGTGAACCCGTTCCAGAATTTTTGCATTATTGCCCAGAATGCCCGAGGCCAGGACCAGGGGATTTTTCAATTGTTTCCCCAGAAACGTGATATTGTCCATCAGCTGAACTTGTCGAAAAAAATCATGTCATCCTCCACGCCCAGATCGTACAGGGATTCAATGACCGCATCGATCATGGGCGGCGGGCCGCACAGGTAGTATTCGATTTCCGTGGGGTCCTCATGGTCTTTGAGATAAGAATCGATGAGATGGACATGGACAAATCCCGTGGGCCCGGTCCAGTTGTCTTCTTTTTCCGGGCTGGACAGGGCCACATGATAGGTGAAATTATCAAACCGTTTTTCAAGATCCAGGAACTCCTCGTGATAGAACATCTCCTTGACGGATCTGGCCCCGTACCAGAAGGTGATTTTGCGTCCGCTGTCGATCCCTTCCAGCTGGTGGAGAATATGGCTGCGCAACGGCGCCATGCCGGCCCCGCCGCCGATAAAGCACATCTCTTTGTCCGTGTCTTTGGCCATGAAATCGCCATAGGGGCCGCTGATCTGCACCTTGTCTCCGGGGTTGAGCCCGAATATGAATGAGGACCCGAATCCGGGCGGAATGCTTTCCGTGCCCGGCGGGGGCGTGGCAATGCGCACATTGAGTTTGATAATATCTTTTTCATGGGGGGGATTGGCCATGGAATAGGCCCGGAACCCCGGCTTGATCCCTTTGGCTGCCAGATCGAACAGATTGTATTTTTTCCATTCACTCACATATTTGCTGTCAATCTGGAAATCCTTGAAGGTCAGCTCGTATTCCGGCACATCGAGCTGGATATAGGCCCCGGCTTCAAATTCAATGGGTTCTTCCGGTTCCAGCACCAGCTCTTTGATAAAGGTGGAGACATTGTCATTGGACACCACAACGGCGTTGACCTTTTTGATGCCGAAGATGGATTCCGGTACCTGGATGGCCATGTCCTGTTTGACCTTGAGCTGGCAGGACAGCCGGACCCCTTCCAGCTTTTCCTTTCGGGACAAATGGGCCAGTTCCGTGGGCAGGATGGCACCGCCGCCGTCCGTGACCTTGCATTTGCACATGGCACAGGACCCGGACCCGCCGCAGGCGGACGGCAGAAAAATGTCATTTTGTGACAGGGCCGACAACAGCGTGGGATTGCCGGAAACCGTGAGGGCATCGTCTTTGCTGTCGTTGATGGTAATGGTGTGGCTGCCCTGGGTGGTGACTTTGGCTTCCACAAATAAAAGCACAAACACAAGGATAATGATCACGCTGGAAAATATCAACAAACTGACAAGGTAAATCACTGCATGCTCCTTAAGTTATGCTAGAGGGTGATGCCTGAGAACATCATAAAGGTCATGGCCATGAGCCCGGCAATAATCATGATAAAACCAAACCCGTCCAGCCCGGCCGGAACATCGGCATACCGCACTTTTTTGCGGATGGCGGCCATGGATACGATGGCCAGCATCCATCCCGTGCCGGACCCGGCACCGAATACCACGGATTCGACAAAGGTGTGGTTGCGCTCCACCATGAACAGCGAAGTCCCCAAAATGGCGCAGTTGACGGCAATCAGGGGCAAAAACACCCCCAGGCTGGCATACAGCAGCGGAGAATACCGGTCAATGACCATCTCAACGGCCTGAACAATGGCAGCGATCACCGCAATAAAGGTGATGAATTTTAAAAAACTCAAATCCATTTCCGGAAACCCGGCCCAGGCCAAAGCCCCGGGGGCCAGCAGGCCGTGGTAAATCAGCCAGTTCACGGGACTGGTGACCGTTAAAACGAAAATCACGGCCAGTCCCAGTCCTGTGGCGGTTTCAATGGTTTTGGATACGGCAATGAACGAACAGATGCCTAGAAAATAGGCCAGCAGGATATTGCCGATGAACACGGAATTGACAAACAGACTCAGCAGATCGCCCATGGCAGCTCCTTATTTTTTTTCGTGGGATATGCCGCCGGGCAGGCTGTTTTTGAGCCAGACCAGCAGGCCGATGATGAAAAACGCCCCCGGTGCCAGTACCATGATGCCCATGTCCTGGAACCCCATATCATACACAAACTGAGGGATCACGGAAATGCCGAAAAACTGTCCGGATCCCAGCAGTTCCCTAAAAAATGCCACGGCCATCAGGATCATGCTGTAGCCTAAGCCGTTGGCAATGCCGTCCACAAAAGAATCCGCCGGGTTGTTGGCCAAAGCGAACGCCTCGGCTCTTCCTAAGATGATGCAGTTGGTGATGATCAGGCCCACAAAAATGGACAGCTGTTTGGAAATATCATATAAATACGCCTGGAGGATCTGGTCCGTGACGATCACCAGGGAGGCAATGACCGTCAATTCCACGATGATCCGGATGTTGGAGGGGATTAAGTGGCGCAGGCTGGAGATGATCAAACCGGAAAATCCCGCCACCAGGGTCAAAGCGATGCTCATGACCAGGGCCGTGGACATTTTGACCGTGACGGCCAAAGCCGAGCAGATGCCCAGCACCTGGTAAGCCACGGGGTTTTCCCTCCAGATGCCTTTGACCAGAATCTCTTTGTAGTGAGAAAGATCGTTTTGCATGAAAATATCCTTATTCATCCAGCAGTGTTTCTAAATGGGTCTGGCTTCCTTTTTTCTGGCGGAAAATAATGGAAACCGGTTCATATTGCGTCAATGTCTCCTCCAGCCCTTCACTGAGGTATCGTCCGGTCAGGGTGGCCCCGGAGATGCCGTCCACGTAATGGTCCTGGAGGTTTTCCGGCAGGTTCTCGGATTTGCCTTTGGCAATGTTCACGGAAACCAGCTGATTATGGGCGTTGAGAATTTTTTTGCCCTTGAAATTGTCCTGAAACCACTGGCTTTCGATTTCACCGCCCAGGCCCGGGGTTTCGGAATGGCTGTACACGGAAAAGCCGGCCACGGTTTCACCGTCGGCTTCAAATGCCAGGTAGCCATGGATTTTCCCCCACAGCCCCCGGGTGCTGATGGGGACAATATATCCCTGTACCTGCTGATCCGTATGGATCAGGTACAATTGGAGACTGTCACCCGTGGCGTTTCTCAGGATCTGTCCCCGGGGGTCGGCATGGACCTCCCGGATATGGGTATCATAGATGGTCTGAATTTTTTCAGGAGTCAGTTTTTCATTGTCCGGCAGCAGGTTGGCGGCTTCCAGCAGGTTGGTTTTTTTATCCAGAATCCGGTTTTGCTGGTGCAACGGCTTGAGCATTGTGGCGGCGGAGGTGATCAGTACACTGAAAACGAGAGCGACTATCAGTGCAAAGAAAACCACATATACCCGGCTGTTCTTGAATGACCTTTTGGATTGCTTTTTGTCAGACATTGGGAATCCTCTTTGAAATGCGGTGTTTCATGACCAGATGATCCAGCAGCGGGGCAAACACGTTCATGAACAGAATGGCCAGCATCACGCCCTCGGCAAAGGCCGGGTTGGCCACCCGCAGGATCACGGTGAGAAATCCGATGAGAAACCCGAAAATCCACCGGCCCGGGTTGGTGCCCGGCGCAGACACGGGGTCCGTGGCCATGAAAGAGATGCCAAACAAAAACCCGCCGGCGCACAGATGGTAAATCGGACCGGCATCGGCCCAGGTGCCGTAGGTGCCCGGAAGAAGCCAGGCCAGCAGCGCGGTCACAATCAGCCCGGCCATGCCGCCCAGAATGATCCGATAGTTGGCGATGCGGGTGATCATCAGAATAGCGGCCCCGATCAGACAGCACAGGGCCGAGGTTTCTCCGATACTGCCGGGCACCAGCCCGAAAAACAGATGCGGCAGGGAAAATCCCTGGTCGGCCAGGGCCGCGGTCAGGCTGGTGCCGCCGTCGGCTGTGACGGCCAGGGCCGTGGCACCGGTGATCCCGTCCACGGCATTGGCACCGGCCACCCATACATTGCCGGACATGGTCACGGGATAGGAGAAAAACACAAACGCCCGGGCCGTGAGTGCCGGGTTCAGAATGTTCCGGCCCGTGCCGCCGAAGATCTCCTTGCCGATGACCACGCCGAAGGAGATGCCCAAAGCCACCTGCCACAGGGGGATGGTGGGGGGCAGGGTCAAAGGAAACAGCATCCCCGTGACCAGGAACCCTTCCGATATGGGATGGCGCCGGATGGCGGCAAACAGGATCTCCCAGAAAAATCCCACGGCATAGGACACAATGACAATGGGCATCACCACCCAGGCCCCGGACAGAAAGGCGCTCCAGAAATCAAGGGATTCTCCTCTGGCCAGACCGGACTGAAACCCCGTGTTGTACATGCCGAAAAACAGCACGGGCATCAAAGACAGCAGCACCACACTCATGTATCGTTTCAGATCCAGGTGATCCCGGATAAAAGGCCCTATGCGGGTTTTGGGGGACGGCAGAAAGAAAAAGGTTTTGGTGGCATCAAACAGGGGCGCCAGTTTCGCGAAATTTCCGGATTCACTGAAATCGTGTTCCAGCAGATCGAATATTTTTTTGATGGGATTCATGGTATCGAATGGTTATCCTTGTTTATCCTTGTGATGGGTATCCATACCCAAAGACAGAATCTGGGTCAGCTCGATTTTAGACGGGCAGGTAAAAGAACACAGCCCGCATCGACAGCAATCCAGAAGTCCCAGCTGCAAAGCCTCTTCAATGTCGTCCCCGTGCAGGGCCTTCATGATGAAACTGGGCATCAGATCCACGGGGCAGATGGTTTCACAATACCCGCAGTTGATACAGGCCCGCTCTTCGCCGTGCAGGGTACCGTCCAGCTGAACTTCTTTGTTCACAAGGCAGGAAAGAAAGGTTTTGGATACTGTGGGCTTGTTCAGCCCGGGCCTCAGGAATCCGAACATCTCATCATCGGGCGCGTCCGGAAGAATGTTCAACGTGGTTTCAAAAAAACCCAGGTGGGTATCCGGGTCCACTTTCCTTCCGTTGAGCTGGCCTGTGGTGATCACACTTTCGGGAGAAAAATTGCCGGCCAGCAACCGGACAGGTGCGCCTAAGCGGGTGATCATATGCGGTTTTTTGTCTTTTCCTTTGGTGACGGTCACCAGGGTTTCCACGGGATACCGGCCCGTTTCCAGAAACTGAGCCATCCGGATCAGGCCCTCCACATGGATATACCAGGCCTGGTTTTCTTCCGCCTTTGTTTTAATGTGATATAAAATCGCGCCCGGGTCCCAGGCCGGATAGATGTCTGCCACCTGATGGGTGATTCTATGTCGGACCGGTTCAAGCCGGTCCATGGAACTTTTGCGGGCCGCGACAATGACCCGGTCGCTGAACCGTTGAAGAATGGCCAGCCCGAATTCAAACGGTTTGATTTTATCCTCAAGGACCCGGCCCGGATGCGGAGAAAACAGATCATTGCCGTTGAGGCAGACAATGATCAAAGGCGGGGTTGAACGGCTGTCCGCCGTATCCCGGGACGGCAGCTGCCGCAATGTCTGCCACATGCCGCCCTGTTTGAGCCGGTCGGTCAGATCCGGGTCTGAAAGGGAATTCAGGTCTGCCGGAGACACGGGGTCGAATTCCACAAAATCGTCCATGCCGTCCAGGGCGATCACCACCTCGACCAGGCGGCGCCGGGGACCGAACCGGATCTGTTTCACGGGGCCGGTGCCCGGAGACACATACCGGATGTCAGGATCCCGTTTGTCATGAAACAGCGGGGTGCCGGTTTTGACGGCTTGTTTTTCTTTGACCAGCAGTTTGGGCCGGATGTGGGGGATGTCCAGAGCGGAAACGCCCACTGTGGCCGGTCGCGAAAGTCGGATGACACTGGTGTCCGGCATGCCGGCCAGTTTCAGTTTAAAGCCTTTGGAAGGTGCAATTTTTTCCATGTAATGTATGGGTTCCCATGGTTGTTCAAATCGATTCCACCTGGCTGAATATTTTTTTCAGCGGAAAAATTCAGTCTACCAAATTTTCGGGGCAGATCAATACCCCAATTTTTTTTACCTTACCATAAAGAAAATGGGCCAGCAAATTAAAAAGCGGATAAAAATCCGGTAAACCCGTTTTGTATGGCATAGGGAGGAACCGGTATTTTTTGATCTTGATTTTTTTGATCAGGTTATTGTAAAAAAAGGGCTTAATTCATAAACCATTTGAGGAAGTCAAGGATTGGTGAATCTGATGAATCAGAATGCGCTGAAAAGTATTTTTACCCGGGATTTCTGTGATACGCTGTTGCCGCCCCATACCAGTGACCGGTTTTTTGAGGCCTTGTATGGAGATGTGTCCGAAGGGGCCTATGATATCCGTCTGGAATGCCTGTCCGTCAAGCCGGAAACCGTGGAGCTGGGATTTCATTTGATTCAGCGGCCCGGCAAGTGCCTGGTGTGCAGCCTGACACATGGGTTGCCCAAAGTGTTTGCCCGGCATCCGCTCATCGATATCAAGGGCATGGTCCAAAAAATCAAAGACGTCGGGGTACCGGTCAAAGACTGGCGCTTGGGCCATACCAACGAAAAAAACAATACCCTGCATGTGATCCCTTTTTATCTCGATATGGCAACTCCCTGATCGTTAAAAAACGGAGCAGAAAAGCAAAAAGCCGGACAAAATGAATTGTCCGGCTTTTTGTCGTTTTACGCTTTGGGCAGTTTGGGAAAATTTTTGTTCAAGGTCTTGTTCCATTCATCCAGACGGGGCGTGATCTTTTTGAATAAAGACCCCACATTCCCCTGAATTTCGACACTTTCAATGGTATCCCCCTGGACGATGCTGTCCACCACCTTCTGGTCGGCATCGCTTTCAACCACACCAAAGACCGTGTGCATGCCGTCCAGATGGGGGGTGGGGCCGTGGGTGATGAAAAACTGGGATCCATTGGTTCCGGGCCCGGCATTGGCCATGGACAGAATCCCCGGCTTGTCGTGTTTGATCTCTTTTTTACATTCGTTTTCAAACTCATAACCCGGACCGCCCGTGCCGGTGCCGTAAGGGCATCCACCCTGGATCATGAAATCATTGATCACCCGGTGGAATTTGAGTCCGTTGTAATATTGTCTTTTGGCCAGGTTGGCAAAACTGCCGCAGGTGACAGGGGTTTGATCGGCAAACAGTTTCAGGCGGATGGTTCCTTTGCTGGTTTCCATGACAGCGGTTAAATCAGGCATCTGTTTCTCCTTAAATAAATTAAAAGTTGCTTTATCATAAGGTCTGGGTCTGAATTGTCAATTCAAGGCATGGTTTTTGTTCTGGATTTTAATGAAATTTCAGACAAGACACGTTGCATTGCGCAAAACTTTGATATAAGTTTAAAATAATAACTTAAAAAAGAATGTGTGTTGATACTCAAAAAGGAAACCAATACCTGTGGCGGACAATAAATTCAAAGCCATTGTCGAATCCCTTGAAGACGGTTATTTTGAGGTTGATCTGGCAGGAAATCTTGTCAGTTTCAACCAGGCCATGTGTGATATTTAGGATATGATCCATCGGAAATGACGGGAATGAATAACCGGATTTTCATGGACAAAGAAAATGCCGAAAAAGTGTTTCAGACCTTCAATCAGGTGTATGAGACTAAAAAAGGATGCAAAGCCTTTGACTGGCAGCTCATTCGAAAAGACGGATCTGTCCGGCATGTGGATACGTCTGTGTCCCTTGTAACGGGATCGGATGGAAACCCGGTCGGTTTTCACGGCATTGCCAGGGATATGACCGAGCAGAAGACTCAGGCGCTTCGCCTGCAGCAGTCACAGAAACTGGAAGCCCTGGGCACGCTGGCGGCCGGCATCTCCCACGACTTCAACAATATTCTTTCCGGGATATTTGGTTATGCCCAGCTGGCTAAAATCAGTCTGGACAACCCCCGGAAAGCCTCAGACCAAATGGATCAGGTGTTAGCGGCGGCCCAGCGTGCGGCTGAACTGGTGCAGCAGGTATTGTCCTTCAGCCGTGAGGCCGGGGATCAGAAAAAACAGTTGCGGGTATATCTGATTGTCAAAGAATCCATGAAACTGCTCCGGTCGTCTTTCCCGGCATTCATTGAAATGGAAACCCGCCTGGATTCAAAACAGATGATACCGGCGGATCCGGCAAAAATTCATCAGATGTTCATGGGCCTGTGCCTGAATGCCTATCAGACCATGAAAAAAAACGGGGGTGTGCTGACAGTATCACTGACGGATGAAACAATTATTCAGCCCCTGCAGATTCAGGACAAAAAAGTGCCTGCAGGAGAGTATCTGAAACTGTCTGTCACCGATACCGGGCACAACAGAAATGGAAAAATGCCTGATACACGGGTTCATCCGGATACGGATACCCAAACGACGGGGCAATTGACCGGCGGCATGGATCTAAACGACGTTCAGATGATTGTGGCGGATCATGACGGTGTGCTGATCGTTCACACCCAGCCGGACAAAGGGACCGCCGTGGAGATCTTTTTTCCGGTGGCCGGGGCTGAAAAAAAACCGGCTTCAGCGGAACGGGCACCGGCACGGGTAGTATCAAAGACCCAATCTCAACGCAGCAGCAAAACCATTATGCTGGTGGATGATGAAAAAGCGATTCGCCAGATTTATGAGGAATTTCTCACGGGCCACGGATATGAGGTGGCATTGTTTGAAAACGGGACCGCTGCCCTGAATGCGTTTAAAGCAGACCCCAAACGTGTGGATCTGGTGATCACGGACATGACCATGCCGGAACTGACAGGCGATAAACTGTCTGAAAAAATTCTGGAAATCCGGCCGGATATGCCGATTATTCTGTGGTGCGGTTTCAGTGAAGATATTTCCGAAGACACGGCCGTTGGCATGGGGATCAAAAAATATATTCAAAAACCGGTCAGTCCCCGGGATCTTCTCCAGAGCATCCGAAAAATTCTGGATGAAAACTGAATCGGTTTTGACACGGGTCCCGGTTTCTGAAATATCCCGCCGGATTCAGGCCCTGAAAACCCGTATGGAAAATACGGGCACCGAAGCGGTGTTTCTGACCCATAAACCCGATATCTATTATTTTTCCGGCACGGCCCAGGATGCCTATCTGTATGTGCCCCTGGACCAGGATCCTCTGCTGTTTGTCAAACGGTATCTGCCCCGGGCTCTGGCGGAAACCGGGATCGATTCCGTACTCCTTGTGGAATCCATCACCCGCATCCCCGAGCTGATCCAGTCATGTCAAGGGGGATTGCCCCGGTCCATCGGCCTGGCCTTTGATGTGGTGCCCGTGCGGGATTTTCAGTTTTTTAACACATTGTTTCATCCAGCCGTTCTCACGGATGCCGCCTCGTTGATCATGGATTGCCGCATGATCAAATCCGGCTGGGAGATTGAACAGATGCAGGCCGTGGCCGACCTGTCCCGGCAGACATTTTCATTTGTCTGTGAAAACATGACCCCTGGAGAATCAGAGATCGCTTTTTGCGGCCGGGTGGAAGCCTTTGCCCGGGCCCATGGCCATTCCGGCAAGCTTCTGGTGCGGCATTACCGGGCCGAAGGATTTGCCCATCATCTCATGAGCGGGGTTTCCGGCGGTCAGGGCGGGGCTCTGGACAGTCCCGTGTGCGGCACGGGCACATGCAGTGCCTATCCATACGGGGCCGGCCATAAATTGATTCAGAGAAACGAACCCATACTTCTGGATATCGGCACCATGGTCAACGGATACCACATGGACGAAACCCGGATGCTGGTGATCGGAACGCTGCCTTCCCAGGCTGAACAGGCCGGACAGGCAGCCATTGATATCCTGCACCACGTCCTGGAGATGATGCAACCGGGTATCTTAGCCGGCGAAGTGTTCACCGCGGCCGTGGATCGGGCGGAAAAACTGGGCCTGGGCGAGGCGTTTCTGGGGCTGCCGGACCTTAAATCCCGGTTTATCGGACATGGCGTGGGCCTGGAACTGGTGGAGGCGCCCATTCTGTCCAAAGGCAACCCACAGGAACTGATGCCCGGCATGGTGTTTGCCGTGGAACCCAAATTTATTTTTCAAGACCGGTTTGCCGCAGGCATAGAAAGCGTCATCCAGGTGACGGATGCAGGGGCCCGGTTCCTGAGCAAGACTGAAAACCGGATGTTTCTACGATGAAGCTATGGTCTTTAATCTGATTTTTTATTTTGCCGATATTCTGTCCATCCATTATCGATGACAACGGCTGATAGTAGTGTTTTTAAGTGCAAGCTATCTCGAATCATATATTCTTGATCACTATGGTCACAATCACCAATGGGTCCCATACCGTCAACAACCGGTAAACTGGTAGTCGCAATTGTGTTGGCATCGGAAACGCCACTTCTTAATTCTGCTTTAATGGGGATTTTCAGCTTTTCAGCCATGTTTTTTATTTGCCGAAAAAGTGCCAAATTGCCTGGAGACTGAGCCATTGGTGTTCTGCCCGATTTCCATTTCAAGACTCCCTTTGTTCCGATAACCGAACAGTTATCAGCGATTGATTTAATGGAAGCGATACAAGCTTCTCCATCTGAATGACTGAGGTACCTGATATCAATCTGGACCGAAGCTTTTTCGGGAACAGTATTCGGCCCTATGCCTCCTTCAATTGTGCCTACATTTACGACAAGTTGACAAATCGGATCATTGAGCTGTTCAATGGCAATAATTTTGTGCGCCAGTTCGAGAATAGCACTCTGTTTCACAGAACCGGCAAAAGCGGCATGACCCGCTTTACCGGTTACTTCCAAAGTCAAGCCTGATTTGCCTTTTCTTCCGGTTACAATTTCGTAATTCATCCCACCACACTCAAAAACCAAGGCAAAAATAGCTTTTTTTGCTTCTTCAACTATTAAATCTTTTGACGTTGGTGAACCGATCTCTTCATCAGAATTGCATATGACCGTCACAGGGATTTTTGTCAAAAGCCCGTAATGATCAAGTGATTTTAACGCAAAAATTATGGCGACAAGTCCACCTTTCATATCGATTACACCTGGTCCAAATATCTTGTCATCTTTTTCGCGGTACCAATCAAACCCACTTTCGGGTGGAAAGACAGTATCCATATGACCAACCAGGAGAATCGATTTGTCATGGTTTTTGCAGGCTAAGGACCTGAATATGAGATGGTTTCCTGTTTCGGACTGGACGACAGTTTCCTGGGACATCTTTAATTCGGCCAATTCATGTGAAATCATCTTTCCCATTGAGTCAACATCGTTTTTGTTTTTTGAATAACTTGGTTGAAGGACCAGTTTTTCGAGCAGAAGGAACTGGTCCTTTTCCCTTTCGATCAAAAATTTCCTGAATTTTTCAATCATTGGTGAATTGGTCCGTTAAATGCAAAGCTCTGTTTTGCATATATTTCAGGGTCTGCATCAGGGTAACTCACTTTTTCCCCACTCCAGGGTTTACTGAGGATAAGCTCGCCATTTGTCTGTTCTATAATGTTGGAGCGGTGCAAGGGGATTTTTCCGCCTGCGGTTGAAATATACCGAGGGATGGCATCTCCGGAAATATTTCCATACATAGACTCCACAAGATCTTGTCCGACGTTGACCGGTACTCTGAAATGTTGGAATTGCGGATTTCTGTAACTGCAATTAAACAAATAATAGGGACGAACATAAGATTCGTGAACAGTTTCACAAAGTTTCCACATTTTCACCCTTGTATCGTTGATGCCTTTGAGGAGTACAGCCTGATTTAGAATAGTAAAGCAACGCTTAGATAGTTCACGGAAAGTATTTTGAGAGACAGGGGTAATTTCTTGGGCGGTATTAATTTGAGTGACCACACGAATGGGCTTCTTTTCGTTGCTTTTTTCTAATATATCCAACAGCTCTTTATCAACACGCATGGGGGCGGTGACAGGAATTCGGGTACCAAGACGTTTCATCTTAACGTGGTCAATAGCATCAAGCTCACTCAGGAGCCATTCCAAGGTTGAGTTAGGCAGAACGAAGGCATCCCCGCCGGTGACAAGGATATCTCGGACATTAGTGTTTTTCTGAATATAGTCTAATGCTTCTCCATAGGCTTTTTTTCTGTAAATTTTATCTTTTCTGCCTATATGGGCGATGCGCAGACAATGGGTGCAATACATGGCGCACATGTTGGTCGCTTTGATGGTGAGAACCCGTGGATAAAACTGGTCAATGAGTCTGGCGGGAGAGTGATCTGCAGCGACAGGCGGTATTTCAATGCCTGAATTTTCAATCATTTCTCCTGTTGGAACTGACTGGAGAATTATGGGATCATTAATTTTGCCTGGCAGAATTAAACTGGTATAATATGGAGTAAGCCGCATCCGGTAATTTTTAGTGACACGCCCGATTTCTTTCAATACAGGTTCTGGTAAATCAATTAACCGGGCCAATGTTTCTACGGAGTCCACGGCATTTCTGATCTGGCCGGCAAAAGAATTCCAGTCCTCATCGGTCATTTTGAGTACAGCCTTGATTCGGGCGATATTTTTTTTGATCTGGTCCCACATTTCAATACCACTGGGTGCTTCTGTATCTTTTTTTTCAAGGTATTCCGTTACTCTATCATTGGCCGTTGCGGTGATGGGAATGGCCTGGGTAAGGCGGCCACCAACGCTTACCAAATGTTCATCAATTTCCTGATGTTTGATGCACAGCGCGACCAGTTCATCTTTGGAATAACCGAAAGACACTGGATCAAATCCTTTCTCATGGGCATCTATCAAGGCGGAAAAAAAATCAACAATAGGACGGGTTAAAGATTTTTCTTTGGCCTGTGCAGCCAAAGCTTTGATATTATCTCTTTCAGATTGCGACGGTTTGGCAGTCTTTTTTGGTGGAGTAAACAGTTTCGTCAACAAATCGTCGGTAAAAGAATCCAGTGACTGTCTTTTTTTTTGAGCGTTCATCCTTTTTTCACCTTTGAAATTTTTGGATTGCAAATAATTATTTTTTGCCAATTTCAGTATCCATCTTGGCAAAAATCATCTCTTTTTTCTTCAGATTGGTTATAGATATGTGTCCCGATTTTTTGATCAATGCCGTAAGAAGCGCCTCTACATACATGATGAAAGAAATTAAAGGAGTGAAAAAATAGTTTCCTTTACAGGCACCGAATAACGTATGTTTGGCATAATTGATCAAGGGAGATATCTGGCTGTCTGTGATGGCGATGATGTCTATCCCTAACTCATGGACGATATGGCAAGCCTCAACAGTGCTTTTAGTATAAGGCGCGGCACTGATGGCAAGCAATAGATCTCCGGGACAAAGATTGCCGAGTTCCTCAGCTAAAATATGACCGCTCATGCCGGCGATTGAGACATCGTCCCTGATCATTTTCAGATAATAACCAAGATAATATGCAACCGGGTAACTTCCTCTGAGTCCCAGTACGGAGATTCTTCGGGCATCCTTTAGTGAAGACACAACGGCTTCGAAAACCTTTCCATCAAAATTTTCCATAGCGAATAGAATATTGCTCCATTCTGCTGTGGAAACCTCTTCAAGTGTGGATTTTTCAAACTCGCTTGACACCCTATCTCGTTGCAGATATTTCTCAACTTGTCTGGTATAAAAATTGGTTTTACCTTTTAGTTCTCTTCGAAATACCGATTGAAACTCTGGGAAACCTTTAAAACCAAGCTTTTGTGCCAATCTGGTTAAAAAAGATCTATGGATACCAAACTCATTTGCCAATTCAGAAATGGTCTTTACTGATGTTGCAGCAGGATCTGTCAGCATCTGTCGGAAAATTTCCACGGACTTGTTGCTGAGTTTCAGGTCATCATTGCCGCTGACAATTCGATTGAATCGAATTTGTAGGTCTTCTAAGGTCGTGGGGGATATCTGCATAATCGCCTCAATATTTGATCAACATAAAATTAGGCATCAAAATGAACCAATTGACAGGGTAAGCCCCTTGATTCCTTTTTTGGGTGCTTGGCTGTAAAACGTGCATGTGGCAAGATCTATATCAAAAACAGCTGTCATAAGTGTCACACGATCATCAGGCGGTGTGCAGTCACGATATACCGGATATACGGCATTTTGTGTATCAGAGATAAAAGATAATACCTCATCTTTTCCAAGCAGCCGATTGGAATTGATATAATCATAACCTCTTTTGAGTCGCGCAGCACTGGTCTTGTTGATTTTTTGTTTGACATCCGTTAATTCCACAAAATGGTTTGTATGGCAATATGCGGAGTCGATTTCTTTGATGTGGTGACATGTTGTGCAGACCTCTACATTGACGATTCTTCGTTGTTTGACCGAAGCAAGGGTATAATTGAATCCGGTAGCTCTACCATCCCGGGTTACTTTGGCGACGGCTTCTTCAATTGTTTTGGCCTCAAAAATTGACCGGGCTATAAAATGCCTGCCGACGCCTTCAGCGATATATTCAGGGTGAACGTTATTGATCGAAAAACATATGCCTTCATCGTTAAAGCCTAAGGAATTACCGGATAGGAAACCAGGATAGGTAAGCGCAGTGAACTGCGGCATACCATCGGGTTTGGCTCTCAGCAGGTACAAACTGCCTTTGAAGACTTCCAAACCATCTTCATTGTGTGCAAATAGGGCATTGTTTTTGTTGATCACCGAAAAGGTGGTACACCCCTTTAGTGCCCCATCTTTGACATAGCCGGCATATTCTCCGCGCATGTTCATTAAAAACAGCTCTTCAAAGTTTCGCCCAGATCCCTCAGCCATTCCTTTCAACTCGTCCATGAAATGAGGGTATTCTTTTTCATGCAGGGCGATTAGATTTTCATATCGGGTCTGACCGTCATCAGTGCGGTGGTAAACCAGAAATTCTTCATGCAATCCTTTATGATTATCAAAGGTTTCATGTATGACATCTTTAAAACGGGATCCAACGGCAAAACCAATTTCATAATAACTTCCTGAAACAGTGAATTCCTTAATCCTCATAGTATATTTTTCCCTTATTTGTAAATATTATGTTGATGGTTTTTAGATCATTTCAAACTTGAAATGGCGATTAAGAGTTAGAATATATTCAATCGCGCATCATTGTATGCCCAGAATTATTTTCGGCAGAAACAGCGCCAGATCCGGTATGTATGTTACCAGTAATACAACAGGCAGATGGACCGTCATCTGCATTTTGATTCCCCACCAGAAATATTCCTTTAGTGGTGTGCCGGATATCGCCCCCGCCATTAACAATAGAGGTGCGCAAGGCGGAGTAACATTGCCCATCCCTAAGTTGACTCCGGCGATAGCGGCAAAATGGATAGGATGAATTCCTGCTTTGACTGCAAGCGGCAGAAGGAGAATTGCCGCGAGGATACTTCCTGAGCAATCATCAAGAAACATACCGATCACAAGCAGGCATACATTCAACATCAGGAGAATCAGGATCGTGTTGCCACCGGCGATGTCCAGGATAAAATTGGCCATAAGCTCTGGAAATCCGCCTAAAATCAGTTCTCTGCCCAAAGCCAATATAAAGAACATCATTACCATGATGATTCCGGTGGATCTTCCTGCGCCGACCGATGCAGCAAAAAAATTTTTCCATGTCAGCTTCCGGTAAACAAACACCCCGATGATAATGACGTACACAACAGCCATGGCAGCAGCTTCCGTGGGGCTGAATTTTCCGGAGTAAATCCCACCCAGAACCAAAACTGGCATAAATAGACCGGGCATCCCTTTTGCCGTGGCTGCACCGATTTCTTTGATTTTTATGCCAAGATGTTCTTTTTTCATAACGGTGACATTGGGATCTTTACGGACAACAATATAGTTGAACAGAGTATAGCCAATGGTGATCAAAATGCCGGGGCCGATGGTGGATAAAAAACATACGGTAACGGGTAGGCCTGCCGTAATGGAAAAAAGAATCATGGCAATACTTGGAGGGATCAGCGTGGCAATCGGAGCGGCACATGCGATCAGGGCGGTCGCATACCGTATGTCGTACCCTGCTTTTTTCAACTGAGGAATCAGTATCGTCCCGACGGTTGCAACAGCGGATGCATTGCTTCCAGATATTGCGCCAAAAAGTGCTGTGCTGATAACACTAACTGCCCCGAGAGACCCCTTCATACCCCCCACCAACGAATTTACCCATCTGATCAAGCTGGTGGTAACCCCGCTTTTTTCCATTGTATAACCGGCCAAGATAAAAAGTGGCAGGGCCAGCATTGCAAAGCTACCAAGGTTCCAGGTGCTCCCCCCGACAATGTAGCTGAGATCAACACCAGCTGAAAAGCCATAGAACAAAGCCACCGCCCCAAATGAAGCATAAATCGGCACCCCGATGGAAATCAGGGCAACAAGCATTACAAGCAAGGAAATACTAAATAGTATGGTTGTCATGGGATGGTTCCTCCGCTTCATCGTTTTTTGAGTGTTTAAAAGATGAAATAATGTGAAAAACAACGAAAAACGACATGAGGGTCAACCCGACAACAACAGACAACGCCCAGTAAGACTTATTTAAATTGAGATAAATAGCTGATTTGTTGCTGTTGAACAAATGGATGAAATATTTAGTTGCAAGCCATATATAGGCTGTTAAAATACCAAGCTCACAGAATCCGGCTAAACGACGTGTCAGTTGTTGTTTTTTTTCATTCAGCCAGATATCCAGAAACCCCCCTTTGACATGACCGTCACTGAAAGAGCAGGAAGCACCGCCTATGAAATAAAGCCACAAAGCCAGCAAGATGATCATCTCTTCTATCCAAAGCATTGGGGAGCTTGGCAAAAAATGACGACTGACAACCATCCAGAACATGGCTCCTGCAACAGCGGAATTTAAGATCACCACGATGATATTGATGGCTTTAACCAATCCTACGGCGAAAAAATTTTTTAACTGGACTGAATCTTCCATAAATATTCCCCTTAGATGGTTATGCACCTCCCATGGCAACATCAGCCATGGGAGGTGAGAAATAAAAATTATTCAAGCTTTGCAACTGCGGTCCTGACGATATCCATTTTTTCCTTCCCAAAAATTTTTTCAGCAGCTGTCCATTCTGCCTTTTGGCCGACTTGATAAAGGTTTGCTAGGCTATCAGGAGAAAGGGTTTTGATTTTTACACCAAATTTGTCGATGGCTGCCTGCTCCTGGGATTTTGTGAAGGCTTCTATTTCACGGAATGATTCTTTTTGTGACTGTTCTCCGGCAGCTGTCAGGGCATTTTGGAGGTCCTCGGGCAGGGTGTTGAATTTGTCGAGATTCATTAAAATACAAACTTTTTCCAGGGCCTCGTGTGTATGAATAAATCCTTCGGATACATCACCAAACACATTCAATTCATCAACTACCGTTCCACACTTGAAATCAAAGGTCCCCAGCTGCAACCCTGTGTAACATTCACTGAATGGAATTGGGATGGCGTTAAAACCATAAGAAGATATTCTTGCCTGCATCAGTCTGGAGGGTGGGATTCGTGCCTTGGTGCCTTTGGCGTCCCCGGGAATTGTGTTGATTTTATCAAAAATATTGGCATTTTTCCTGACCAGAATACCCAGCCAGCCGTCTGTACTCAGGTGCAACAGTTTTAAATTGCTTTTGGCGAAAATCTGGTCCACCATGTTGAAAAGGTCACCGTCTTTATCCCAAAGCATCTGTGCATCCGCTAATGAACGTTCCAGGAATCCCAGCCACAGAATATCTATGTCCGGGTCCAAATCTGAAGGAGGGGCGCTGCAAACCAAATCGATGGATCCCATGGATGTCTGTTCAGCCAGAGCCATATAATCTCCTAAAACGCCTCCCAATTTTAAATCCATCTTGATTCGACCGTTGCTTTTCTCCTCTGCGAGTTCAACAAAACGTAAGCCTACTTTACGCATCCATTGGCCTTCAAACTGCTGATCCGTAAAAATCAATTTAATCGGATCGGCAGAATAACTGACGGTGGTAACTGTCAGGGCGATAAGAATCGCCATTGCGCATTTCTTTAAAAGCATCCCTGATTCTCCTTTTTAAATAATTACAAGGGGTTGAAATCTTTTTCTCGCCATACTTTTTTGCAAAAAAGTGAATTTTTATAGCAGGAGACATTACTGGCCAACTCGCGACGATCAGCCTCTTTTCCATGCTATGAAATTGACGGTAAATGAAACTTTTTAATTTGTCAACAATAATTGCAAAAAAATTTATTAAGCAATTATTGTTGCATAACAGGCATGAATTCTATTTTTTGTTTGTGTTGTAACTTGGAAATGAAAATGAGATTTTTTCTTTTTGAATGGACGATTCAGTTCAGCCCATGTATACAGATCATTATGTTAATACTCAACACCCTGTTTCCCTTATTTATCCTGCTGCTGCTCGGTCGGATTTTAAAATCGTCGGGCATGACGGATCCGCGGTTTCTGGCCATGTCCGACCGGCTGGTATATTATGTGTTTTTTCCGGTCATGCTGTTCTGGAAAATCGGGACCAGCACCCCGGATCAGGGCGTGAGTGCCGGGCTTTGCCTGGCCGGGCTTTCCGGGGTGTTTCTGGCATTTGCCGCAAGCCTTGCGGCGATTCGGTATTTTAAGATTTCCGCGTTTCAGGCAGGATCGTTCTGCCAGGCCTGTTTTCGATTCAACACCTATATCGGCATGGCCCTGGTGTTGACCGTGCTGGGCGAAGACGGGGTCCGTCATTTCGGGATTCTGGTCGGGGTGGTCATTCCTGTGATCAATGTGCTGTCCGTGTCCGTGCTGGTATGGTATTCCGGCGGCAGCCCCTCCATCCGGGAAAACCTGACATATTTTGTCCGGGCCCTGGTATCCAATCCCTTGATTATCGGATGTGTGGCCGGATTTTTGTTTTCCCGGTCAGACCTGGTGTTTCCCGTGTTTGTCCAAAATACGTTTTCGCTGATGACCGCTGTGACCCTGCCCCTGGCTTTGATTTCCATCGGCGGGTCTTTGCGGTTCAAAGGCCTGGCCGATCATGCCGGGGTGTCGCTGCTGGCCGCCGGGATCAAGCTGCTGCTGCTGCCGCTGTCAGGGTTTTTGCTGCTCAAGGGATTTCAGGTGACGGGCACGGCGTTTACCGCGGGCATGATCTTTTTTTCTTTGCCCACGTCCACAGCGATTTATGTGCTGTCCGGGCAGTTGAACTCGGACACGGATCTGGCGTCCGGTGCCATCATGGTTTCCACGCTGCTGTCTTTTATTCCCCTGACGCTGTCTTTGCTGATCTGATGGCTTCAGGTTCTGACGCCGGACCGGCACCCAATGCATCCAGGGCACTTTGCCGCATGGTCCGGGCGATTTCTTCCAGAGAATCCAGGTGGCTCAATGAATTGCGAAGGATGCCGAACCCTTCGGAAAGCGCAAGAATCGTGGCCGCAGCCTTTTCCTTGTCCGGAACCCTGACCAGACCGGCTTTTTCCCAGGCCGTGATTTCTCTGATGCCGAAAGCAATGAATTTTTTCTGCATGGCCTGGATCCGGTCCCGGATATCGGCATTTCTGAACCCCATGGCATAACAGGACCAGAACACGGCATCCCGCTGGGGCCCTTTACCGCTGGTGGTGAACAAAATGCGCATCAGGCACTGAAACCGGTCTTTGGGGGCCGTGTGGTTTTCCAGTTCCGCGTGATAGGATTTCATGGAAATTTTGAACAGATAATCCACCATTTCCATGATCAGGCCTTCTTTGCTTTTGAAATAATGGATCAGCAGTCCGGAGTTGACCCCCATGCGGGTGGCGACTTTACCGATGGTCATACCCATGAAGCCTTCGTCTTCCACCACTTTATAGGTATGGTGAAGGATTTCAGGTTTTCGGATATGGGAGATGCTTTTGCGGCCCATGCACAGGATCCTTGTTTTTGATTGTCTGTCCGCTTATTTATATAAGGGCCTGTGCGGGATGTCAATTTTTTTTCACCGGCCGGCAGGACCGGTTGCCCGAGGTGCCGGAATGAGGGGTGGGTGGCTGCGGTTGACATCCGCAGCCACCCCGGAAATCATCAGGCCAGGGCCCGGCGGTCGTTCATGTCCACCAGGACTCTTTCCCGGGCCTTGTCAATGCCCAGCTGACTGCGTTTCTTGTCAATATGATCGATCATGAGTCTGGCAATTTCAATGGGGTCCTTGGCCATGCCCCATTTGCCGTATCCCTGCTGTTCCAGTCCGTTGAACAAAAGATCATGGAACCGGGTGCCGGAAAGAGCCGGAAATCCCACACCAAATACCGTGTAAACCCCGGAAGACACAAAATACTGACCAATGGCCAGGGCTTTTTCACTCATCCATTCCGGCGCACACCCGGCTGCGGGCAAATCGGCAATGCTGTTGCCCAATCCCCCGGCCTTGACCATGGCGGAGGCCGCAATCAGAATTCGGGTGTTGTCCACACAGGACCCTAAGCCCAGTACCGGCGGCATGCCCACGGTCTCACACACCTCGGACAGTCCCGGTCCGGCCAGGGCCGCGGCTTCCGGCGTGAGAAAGCCCGCTTTGGACAAGGCGATCTGGGAACATCCCGTCTGGAGCACCAGCACATCGTTTTTAATCAGTTCCCTGACCAGTTCCACATGCACGTAATCCTGCTTGACCTTGGGGTTGGTGCAGCCCACCACCCCGGCCACGCCTCGGATCCGGCCGTTGATGATATTGTCGTTCAACGGAGAATAAGACCCTCTGAACGTGCCGCCCAGCATGTATTCGATGTATTCATGGGAAAATCCCTGGATCCCTTTCTGGACCTGGTTGGGAATCTGGATCGGCTGGCTTCGGGACCCGAACCGGGAGATGGCCTTGATCAGGACTTCATCCGTGCAGGTCCGGGGATCGGTTTCGTCAAATTGAATGTGGGTGGCGCCCTCGATGTGTGCCCGGTCACTGGTGGTGATCAGATGGGTGTCATAACATTTTGCCACCTGGGCCAGTCCCTGCTTGATGCACTGGATATCCACCACCATGGCATCCACGGCCCCTGTGACCAGGACGGCTTCCGTGGACGAGAAATTGCCGGCATGGGGAATCCCGTGACGGGACATCATCTCTGCGCCCGAGCAGCACATGCCCACCAGGTTGATGCCGGCGGCCCCCTTGTCTTTGGCAGCCTGGATGAAGAACGGATCGTTCACCCCCGCCAGCATGCCTTCAAACATGGCGGGTTCATGCCCGTGGACAATCACGTTCACGTGATCTTCCTTGAGCACCCCCATGTTCACTTCCGCCACAATGGGAGACGGGGTGCCGAACATGATGTCGGACAGTTCCGTGGCCACCATGGAACCGCCCCAGCCGTCGGCCAGGGCCGTGCGGCTGATCTGTTTCATCAGGTGGTTGTAATCCTGGTCGCACCCGATGTGGGTCCGGCTCATCATCTCCATGACCTCTTTCATGGCGCCTCTGGGCACGATGCCGTCTTTGCGCCACAGTTCCAGGGTGGCGGCGGGCACCCGTTTCATAAACGGCATTTCTCCGTCCACATTGGAAAAGGTTTTTTCCAGCTCGTCGCACAGGTCTTTTGCCACATCTTCTACAGACCGGTCTTCAGTATCAATGCCCAGCTCGGTTGCCAGATTTTGCAGTTTCCGGGTATCGGCAATGGAAAAATCAGTCACGCTTTTTTCGATGATCCCTTTGAACAGATGAAGGATGTGCTGGCCGTGATCGTTGTGGGAAGCCGATCCCGTGGCCACATTCCGGGCCAGGTTCCGGGCCGTGATGGTGTCGATGGTGGCACCGCAGATGCCGACTTTTTTGTACGGGTCCCTGGGATTGATGCGGCAGGGCCCCATGAAACAATGTTTGCAGCAGGCCGATTCCACGCCGATGGGGCAGGGTTTCATGTCCACGGCCCGGTCCAGGTTGAGAACAACGCCGTCTTTTCTGGCTTTTTCCAGCATCTGGCGGGTGGCTTCACAAGTGGTTAAATCCGATGCCGGCACCTGTTTGGTGACAGGGATATCCTTGGGCATAATCATCTCCTTGAAAATCAGTTTATGAACAAATTTTTTTTACGATATCTATGGAAGAGACAATCGGTCGCCCGATTGCCGGTTTATCTTCCCCCTTATGAAGCTTAAGATACACAAGGGAAAAGATTTATTCCTTGATTTATATCAAAAAATCAGAAAAATTACGCGCCGATCACGTCAATGGCTGCAAACCGCGGTTCGTGCAGGGGAATGAGAATGTCCGCCTGTTTTTTCACGGTTTCCAGAATATTATATGCCTCGTAGACATCCACATGGGTGCCCGGCGGGATCACAGCCATTTCCATTCCTAAAATTTCCGGCGGTGGATCCATGTTTTCGTCAATAATGCAGAATCCCGTGATGGCGGCTTTTCCTTTGGGCGTATCCACCAGCACGGTCATGCCGCCCGAGGTGTGGGCCGGGGTGTGGATCATGCGGATGCCCGGGACAATGTCCGTGTCCGCGGTCAACACCTGTATCTGGCCGTTGTCTTCAACATCCTCGATATAGTCCTCCAGATACCGGTAATCCAGGGGATGGGGATTGTGCACCGCTTCCAGTTCTTTTTCATGAACAAAGAACCGGGCGTTTTCGCATTTATAATCATTTTCGCAGTGGTCCGTGTGCAGATGGGTGTGGATCACGATGTCGATGTCTTTGGGCGTGAGCCCGTGGCGGGCCAGCCCGTCTTCAAAGGTGTATATTTTGCCCTTGATGGCCGCTTCCCGGTCTTCGGACTGAATGGGGTGCATCTCGCCCGTGTCCACTAAAATGGTCTGATCACTGCCTTTGATAAGCCAGGCATAGATGGGAATGGTATAAGTCTGGCCCTGGCCGTGCTGATACGTCATCATGCTTTTATCAAATACTTTGGTTCCTAAGACAATGGGATGAATGGTCAATGATCCGGTCATGATATATCACCTTTATGCTGAAATAATGGCAGTCAGGGTTTGATTCAGTGATGATGTCCGCAACCACCCTCTTTTTTGTTTTTCTTGCCCTGGCACAGATCGAACATGTGAAACAGCTTAAGATCGCCGGATTTCATCAGTTCTAAATTTTCGCCCACCGTGTCTTTTTGTGCGGCATAGACACGGATGTCCGCGCTGTGCATGTTTCGCTGCCCCCCGTCTCCGATACACTTGGTGACCACGGCATCCACGGATTCCGCTTTGTCAAATATCCCGGTTTTACATCCGGCATTGGGGTTTTCAATTTTCTGGTTGGTCCGGGGCTGGATCTCTCCGGTTTCCAGATCCACCACCAGAAACAGCTCTGCCACGCCGAAATGGTCGTTGACCAGGCTGTCCAGTCCTTTATCTTCTTTGACCGGGAATGCAATTTTCATGGGTCCCTCCGTTAATGATTGGGTGATATGCCGGACGATTCTGCCCGGCAACAGTTATAAGAATAATGCATTCCCCGGCAAAATCAACCGGGATGTCCGGCAGATGCCGATTAATTACAGGAGGATTGTTTCTGGCAACGGTTTGATAAATGACTGTCTGAGACTGTAGGTGTAGGCGCCCTGAAAAGGGATCATCAGAATATCCCCTTCCTGAATGTCCGTGCCGAAAAAAGAATATCCCCAGACATCATGGGGGGTGCACAAGGATCCTAAAATGCGGCAGGGCTTTTCAGTCAGGCCGGGCCGGGTCAGGTTGAGCACGGGAAAATAATCGGTTTCAAACCGCTCCCAGCCCACGGCATTGGTGCCGGCATCCGTGATCACCATGTCCGGCATTTTTTTGTCAATGACCTGAATAAGGATGTGCATGGCATCATGGCAGATCCACCTTCCGGGTTCAAAGCAGATACAGAAATTCCCATGAGGCAGCACATGGCGGGTCAAGGCGTTGGACAGATCTCTGGCAAAGGTTTCCACGGGGGCGGCCGGCACATGAAAATGGCGCAACGGATCATCCGACACCAGCCATTCCCCTTTTTCCGGCCAGTACCCGCCGCCGATGTCCATGAATTTGCAGTGGGCCAGAAACTCAGGCGGCATGGCGGACAGCAGACCGCTCAAGCTGGAAATGATCTCAACCTGCCGGTCCGGGGTCATGTTCCAGGAGGAATGAAATTGGATCCCCGTGCAGGTCAAAAATGGGTGGGCGTCAATTTCCTGTATCAGGGGACGCAGCTGGTCCGGCATGATACCGAATTTCTGCCACAACCCTTGAGGCTGGCAGTTCAGCCGGATCCCGGCGGATAAATGCTGCTTTTTTTCCGCCAGAATCGCCATCAATCGCCGGCATTCGCCCATACTGTCCATAAGCAGGGTGACCCGGTCCGGATGGTTTGCCGCCATTTTCAGCTCCGGGTTTGTTTTGCCCGGACCGCTGAAAATAATGTCCGGGGCGTTCAGGTCCAGGGCGGCTGCCAGCTCCATACCCGACGACACATCCAGGCCGAATCCTTCCCCAAGCAGAATGCGGGATATCTCAGGCATGGAATTGCTTTTCATGGCATAGTAAAACCGGGTGTGAGCCAGGAGGGACGCAAACGCGGTCCGAAACCGGGCGGCCTGGCGGATCAGCATGGCCGGGTCCACCAGATACAGAGGCGATCCATGGGTTTTAACACAGTCTATATAGCGCTGAGATTGATCAAACAGCGGCGCCACCTGGCTTGTGAGAAAGTCAGATGTCATTTCAGGATAAGAAACATTGGTCTGCAAGGTCATCGGATCTCTATTTCCAGGTGCCGGGCCAGCAGCGAACACCGGGTTTCAGGAAAATGCCATCCATAGGTGTCAAAGATGACATGTCCCAAAAACCAGGAATCATAATCATCCGGCGGCAGGACAATCTCGTGGCCGGGTTGTCGGATCAGATGAATCTGTTTGACCCGGGGCTCTGATGCCAGTTGCCGGGCATCGATCGACTGAAGAATCCCGCTTTTTTTGGCATGAATCCGGATGGCCATGTGGGGGGAGAACTGGTAATCACAAGGGTTCCATGGCCGGTTCCGGGCCACATCCAGAGCCAGTTTTAAAATATCCAGGTTCCCGGAGATATCCAGCAGCCAGGGCAGGCAGTCGCCGCCGGGACGGGGGGTCATTTCTATGAGATAGGGCCGGTTGTTTTTGATCACAAAATCAACCATGCAGATACCCGTGTCAAGACCCAGGGCCCGGGCCGCTTTTTCAAGAATATGGGTCACCATTTCCACGGGCACCTGCAACGGCAGGTTCCCGGGAACCTCATATCCGGCCGCCGTGCCAAAGGGCATGTTTGCGGGAATGATTTTCCGGGCCACCCGGATCAGGGTCAGACCGGTTTTGGTGAGAATGAAATCCGCGCTGTATTCCGGCCCGCAGATCCGTTCTTCGGCCAGAATCAAATGATCCGGATGCGCAAACAACGGGTTTTCTTTTCTTTTTTCCAGGCCGGAAACCATCGTGTGAAACGCGGTTTCCGCTTCTTTGGGGCTCCGGCATTGAAATACCAGTTCGCTGCCGCTGCCCCGGGCCGGTTTCAACACCAGCCCGGCCGTGACATTTTTAAAAATGGGCATCACATCATCGATATGGTGAACCGGCCACACCCGGGGGCAGGGAATGTCACTGGCCTGCCATATCTGCTTGGCAATCCGTTTGTCCCGGCAGTTCAAAATAGCGGATTCGTCAGGATATGAAAGCGTCAAGGCCCTGGCCAGCCGGGCCGCCGTGACCATGGATTCACAGTCAAAACAGGCGATCCCATCAGGTACCTGAGCATAGGTGTCCATGTGAGCGGTCAACGCCTGAATCAGAGAAGCGGTGTCTGACAGGTCCCATACCAGTTCTTCGGATGGCTCCGGCACGGGTTCCCGGGCTGTCTGCCGGACATGCGGGGCTGTGATAAAAAGCGCCTCATGGGGATACCGGGTCCGGATCCATTCAATGTAATCGGCCGTGGTGCCCACCACCAGCACTGTGGGTGTCTTATGCACAGCGGATGTGTCCGTGGTCTGCATGAATGCCGGACTCCTGAAGCATGGTATGGGTGGTAATCTGGTACAGGGGAACAGACGTCAGCCGGAACCGCTGTTTCCAGTTGAAATCCCCGCACAGAAAATCCACGTATTTCAGGTGTCGGGTGCACGCCCATTGCAGATGATGCCGGTTGATGAGCTTGGCAACACCGGGAAATTCCGGATGGGTGCCGCCGGCCAAAAGCGTATAGGTGTCTTTCCACACGGCCCCCATGTCCACGGCCGCCAGTTTGCCTGCGATGTGCACACAAGTCATGCGAAGCAGTCCCATTTTGTTGAAAAATTCCGCCAGCAGTTCAAATGAACGAAGAAACCGGGCATCGTGAAAATAGGCATCCTGCCCGAATGCCGCCACATTCATTTGAAACAGCTGGGCCATATCCGACAGGGTGCCTTGGGAGATGCAGACATCCCTGGCTTCCAGTTTGCGGATATCTGCATTCAGTTTTTTCCGGGTTTTACCGGGTATGGACTGCCAGTAGGTATGAAAGTCAAATCCAAAAGACGCGGGAAAAAACAGATACCGGGTTTCGTCCGGAGCCAGCAGGCCCGTCGGATTCATACCGGTCCGGTATTTGATGTACCGCAGATCCACGGGCCCCGGCACGGCATCCAGAAGCGTTTCCAGGATTTCCGGAGATTGCGCGATAATCCGGTTCTGCTCAAGCCAGGTCCGGCCCTGCCAGGTTTCTCCGGGAAACTGGACAAACGTGCCGGCATCATCATTTCTGCATAAGGCCAGCAGACCCACGGGCCGGCCGGCCTGTTCGGCCACATGAAACGCCAGGGGCCGGTCAAAAGCTTTGTGAAAGCACCACCTGACCGGCCACAGATCGAACAGAACCCGTCCGGGCCACAGGCTTTCCCATAATTTCCTGCAATGGGCCGGGTCCTGGTACAGGACATGTTGTATGCCGCTCATTTACAGACGGTGGGTGACGGAGATTCTGGAAAAAGACCCGCCGAAACTGGTTTGGGAAAACTCACGGACCACTTCCGGATCATAGGCTTTACAGCTGAACACATCCAGGTAAACGGTATTGGTCAGGTTGGCGAAATGGGCGGAGATCAGGGAGGTTTCAATCAACTGCACCATGGAAAACCCCGCCACTTTTTCATCTTCGCCAAAATGCACCACCTGGGTGTCACCAAAGCGCTTCATTTCGATCAGATCGCACAGCTGTACCACAAATGATTTAATGTATTCGGCATCCCGGATTTTTTTGGGGTCACATTCATAAATGTCGATGGCAGATGCAATGCCCCAGGCTTCGGGCATGGTTTCCAGGGTGACGTTTGATTTGATGCAGCTATATACGTTCATTGAAGATTTCCTTTTTTTAAGGCAGCGCACAGCTACCATTTGGGTTTGGTTCGATTTTTCTGATACGGTTTTTTTTCTGATTCTTTCCGATGATTGTGGCGTTCCTGACGGTCTTCCCAGCTCAGGTCCTCTTCCTGGGTTTCCTTGAACTTCGGGGCTTTGTGTTTAGATCGTCGGTTGCTTTCTCTTTGAATCATGTCTAACCCTTCCTGGTTGTTTTTTTTCTTTCATTTTTCCGGTCCGAAGGTTTTCCGAAATCCGGCTTGTTCTGTTTTGGATCATTTAAAACATCTGGATCAATTGGACCACCTGGGACAAAGCAGAAATTGTGCCACAGGCATATTATTTTTATTTTCTTAAAAATCAGTGAGTTATAAAATTTTATTTTTTCAGGACAGGATTAGATTTCGGTATTTTTTTACCACAAACACAATTTCGGCCGTTTGATACTGAAAATTTTGCAGATCCAGGTGTGGACATGTCATTAAAAGATCCTTGTCTAAAGGTCGAAACCCCGGTTTTTTCTGGATTTTTTGGGTGAAGTGCTGTATTTTTTCCGAAATCGGTATAAAACAGTGATATGAAATTCGGTATTCATTTACCACAATATACGTGCTGAGGAGATTTTTTCTGTGCTGACCCGGCTTGTGTGTGCCGTCAAAGAAAAAAAACTGGCTGCTGCCATTGAAAAGCGGCTGGCCCAGGCGGATATCCGGCTGACGGTGTTTCATCACCCCCACAACACCTGGCAGGACCTGGTGAGAAGCTGTGCCGATGTGTTTCTTGTCAGCCGGACCCTGATTCCCCGGCCCGTGGATGCCAGTGTCGCTATCTTGAACAATCTGCCGGAAAAACCCATCACCATTATTCTGGATGACCGGGAATCCTCCAACGCCCATGCCAATCTTCTGGGCGCGGGTGCGGATATGGTGCTGTATGCGGGACTGCCGCCGGACCGGCTGGTGGAAGCCATTGAAACCACCCTGACGTCCCGGCAGCAGTTCTATGATTTGAACCGGTTTGATCACCGGGGCCGGTCCCAGCCCCGGCTCCATGATTTTACTTCCACCAGCCGGGACATGCAGATGTTTCTGGAAGAGGTCCACCAGGTGGTGGCCACGGATGCCAGCCTGTTGCTCCAGGGGGAGACTGGCGTGGGAAAAGAGCATCTGTCCAAAGCCATCCACGCGGAAAGCCACCGGTCAGGGGGGCCGTTCATTGCCTTGAACATGGCGGCCATTCCCGATCAATTGATGGAAAGTGAGCTGTTCGGTCATGAACAGGGTGCGTTTACCGGTGCGATCCGGTCCCGGAGAGGGGCGTTTGAGCTGGCCCACGGGGGCACCCTGTTTCTGGACGAGATCGGAGAGATGCCGTTGAAGACCCAGTCCAAGCTGCTCAGGGTGCTTCAGGATTTCGAGTTTATTCCCATTGGCGGGGAAGCGCCTGTGTGGGTGGATGTCCGGGTCATCGCCGCCACCAACAAGGATCTGACCCGGGAGGTTGAAAAAAAAAGATTCCGCCAGGATCTGTATTACCGGCTGGGGGTGATCACCCTGACATTGCCGCCGCTGCGGCAGCGCAAAGAAGACATTCCCGTCATGGCCGAACAGTTTCTGATTCAGCAGGTCCAGCGCATGGGACGGGATATTGACGGGTTTTCAGAGGATGCCGTGCATGCCCTGTGCGAATATGCCTGGCCCGGTAACGTCCGGGAGCTGATGAATGTCATTGAACGGGCTGTATTGCTTTGCCGGTCGGATCGGATTACACTGACGGATCTGCCCTCCGGATTTCAGTTGACAAAAGAAATTCCCGGAACCTGGATCCATACGGATGACACCGATCCAGAGACCGCCTGGGATGGCCGGACCCTGGATCAGGTCACATCCCGGGTCATGGCCCGGGTGGAGAAAAAATATATTGAAATGGTGCTTGAAAAAACCCGGGGCCGGGTGGGGGAAGCAGCCCGGATCGCGGGTATCCATCCCAGAGGACTGTATGGAAAAATGAAGAAACTGGGAATTGACAAGGACCGGTTCAAGACGGGTAAGGACCGGGAAAACGCCCATGCGGCCCGTGAAACGCGTGTGACAGAAAATCAGGGATAATTCATGACGTTAAAAGAGATGGCACCCAAAACCGGACCCAGTGCGTGGAAGATTCCTGTATTTTGTCTGTGTCTTGCCGTGGTCCTGGTGTATGCCAAACCGTTTCTGGCCGACCGGATATTTCATCCGGACCCCATGCCCGTGATTTCCGATACCCGTTCTGATTCAGATATCACCATTTTATACCATGAACGGCCGCCCTATTATGTCACCGGCCCTCTGGGCATATACGGCCTGTTGCCCGAAAATTTCAAATTCGTCCGGTTTTCAGATATGCCCGGGGGAAACCAACGGTATTTGTTGTTCAGCCAGACAACGGATACGGCCATTATTGACCGAGTCAATGCCGCCATGATTGAACAGCGTGCTGCCGACCGGGCAGACCCGGCAAAAGATGAGTGATATGAAAAGAGGCCTGCTTTGATCCGAAAAAATAATACGGCCGTTGCCGCGATTCTGCTTGTGGTCCTGTTCGGCACCCTGGTGTTCATCCATGAGGTCCGGGTCCGGGAAAAAGCCCATCAGGGTATTGCCGTCCATGCCGATATTGTGGCCAATGCCCTGTGGAACCATAACAAGGAAGGGGTTTCCCAGTATCTGATGCTTGCTGCAAAACTGGAAAACTATGCCTCGGTCATGGTGATGGATACCCGGGGGAATGTGTTTCAAAAAGTGTCTGGCATCTCTGCCGGCATCCTGGATCGGTTTTTTTCACCTTTGAAACTGGTCCCGCGGCAAACCCTGGTTTCACCGGTTCGATATGATGACAAAATCATCGGCACCCTCCAGGCGGTCTGGGTCTGCAACACGATTTATTTTGATGCCATACTGCTGGTGATACTGGTCATGGTGTTTGTCATTTTTTTGCTGTACACGCGGGTGGTGAATGAGAAAAAAATGCTGGAAAACCGGGTGGCTCACCGCACGGGAGAACTGTCGGAACTGAACAAACATCTGCAAAAAGAGATTGAAGAACACAAAGCGGCAAAACAGGCCCTGGAAAAAAGTGAAGAGCGATACCGGGCCTATTTTGAAGAAAATATCGCCGGGGCTTATATTTCAACCCCTTTGGGCCGTCTGATTGACTGTAACCGGAAATATCTGGATATTTTCGGGTTTGAAAATAAATATCAGGCATTGAACACCCCCATCACTGACATCTATAGTCGTCGTGAGGAACGCAGGCAATTTCTGGATACCCTGGTTGAAAACAGGAAAGTGTCTGCCTATGAAACCAAATTCAGGAAAACCGACGGCAGCCTGATTCATCTCATTGAAAACGCGGCCGCCGTGTTTGATGAAAACGGCCGCCTGGATCATATCCGGGGCTTTCTGCTGGATGTAACGGAAAAACACCACCTGGAATTGCAGCTTTTACAGACACAGAAAATGGAGTCCATCGGACGGCTGGCAGGCGGGATAGCCCATGATTTCAACAACATGCTCAATGTGATTCTCGGGCATGCAGACCTGGCACTGGATAAACTCGATTCTTCCGCACCCTTGTACAACCATGTGCAGCAGATCCGGAATGCGGCCACACATTCCGCGGACATCACCCGGCAGCTGCTGGCATTTGCCAGGAAGCAGACCATTTCCCCCCGGGTACTGGATCTGAACCGGACCGTGGAAGGCATGCTCACGATGCTGCGCCGGCTTTTGGGTGAGGACATCGATCTGGTGTGGGAACCCGGTGACAACCCCGGGGCCGTGCAAATGGATCCCTCCCAGATTCACCAGATCCTGGCCAACCTGTGCGTGAACGCCCGGGATGCCATCAAGGATGTGGGGCATATCACCATAAAAACACAAACCAAAGTATTTTATGAACAGGAAGATTCTGATCTTTCAGGGGTGATTCCGGGGGAATTCGTGCGGCTGCGCGTGACCGACGACGGATGCGGCATGGATCAGCATACCCTGGACAATCTGTTTGATCCTTTTTTCACCACCAAGGAAGTGGGAAAAGGCACGGGCTTAGGATTGTCCACGGTGTACGGCATTGTCAAACAAAACCAGGGGTTCATTCATGTGGATTCCCGGCCGGGAAAAGGCGCCACATTCGATATTTTCCTGCCCCGGTACAAGGATGCCGTTGTGACGTCAAAAAAAGAGTCCCCTGAAAACATTCCGGCGGGCAACGGGGAAACCATACTGGTGGTGGAAGATGAAACCGCCATACTGGAACTGCTTCAAACCATGCTTGAACAACTGAAATACACGGTATTGGCAGAAACATCCCCCCAAGCGGCCCTGGATCTGGCCAAAACCTGCCACGGCAAAATTCACCTGCTCATCACGGATGTGGTCATGCCGGAAATGAACGGCCGGGACCTGGCCCGGCAGATGACTGCACTTTATCCAAAAATCCGTTTGTTGTTCATGTCCGGCTACACGGACAATATCATTGCCGGACAGGCCGGGGAGATCCCCCAGACATCGTTTATCCAGAAGCCCTTTTCCATGCAGGACATTGCCGGAAAGGTCCATGACATATTAACCGGATCATAACCGCCGCCCCTCTTTTTCAGGCTTACCTTGAAAACCGGATAGATACGGCCGTGACAATTCCCCAGACCCAGTTGTAAACAATCACCAGACCGGGAGTCCACATGCCCAGATCCATGCCGGCAAATCCTTTGCCGCTGACATAAGGAAAAATATAAAAAAGCTGAACCGCTGTGGGAAAAAGACTCAGCAGACTGCCTTTGAGCATATACCGGGATTTTAAAAAAGGAAGGATGAACACCAGTCCCCAGATGCCGCCCCACACGATTCTGGGATACAGCCACGACGGTGTCAGGGCCGGTGCAATGGATACGCCCAGCCACTGGGCAACCCCGTTTTCTCCAAACTGCCATACCACAAGGCTGTTGGCCAGAGCGCCGATACACCCGGCTGAAAAACAGATCATAAGATTTTTCATGATGGACCGATCCTTTGATTAATTTTTCTGTATGCGTGACAAAATCATGATACGGCAAAACCGGGTGTAATGCAAAAGAAAACCCGCCGGCATCAGCCCGCGAATGTCTGCCACAAAGACAACCACAACGGCATGGCCAGGATGCACACCAGATACTGGAGCAGCATCATGCTGGCCACGGACCGTTCATCCCCGCCATAGTTTCTCACCATGAGAATCAGGTTGGTGGCCGGCGGGGACGAAGTCTGGAGGATGATGACGCTGCAAAACAGCGGCATACTCTGATAAAGCCCCAGCCCATACATCACGGCAAAGGCGGCTGCCGGCATCAGAATGAATTTAACCCCTGTGACCCGGATCACATCGGCAAACGGCGGCATGTCTTTCAAAGAAATGCCGCCCAGGGTGGCACCCAAAATAAACACGGCCAAAGGCACGGTGGCCTGGCCCAGCAGGTCCATGGCAGACAACAGGCTATCCGGTATGGCCGCGGATGTGCCGGATACCACCAGAAAGATGGCGGCCAGGGTCGCCACCAGGGGCGGAGTGACAAAATCCTGCCACCGGATGGCGGCATCCTTGTCCCCGCTGATCAGCACCTTGCCCACGCTCCACATGATGGGAGACAGGCCCAGGATCAGCAGAAAACAATACAGGGCCAGCCGGTCGAACTGGTCCGGAAACACCAGCTGTCCGATGGGCAGCACAATATACACGGCGTTCTGAAAGCTGGCCATGGAGATATACGCCCGTTTTTCCGGTCTGCGGCCGAACAGCGCAAATGCCATCCCCAGCCCGGCCAGACTGATCAGGACCCCGGACAGCGGCAGAATCCACCATTGGGCAAACCCGGACGGATCAAACTGGCTCACGGTCTTGACCACGATCAGACAGGGCAGAAAAATGTTCACGGTCACGGCGGACAGGGCCTGGATATGGGTCTGGGAGACAATCTTTGTGCGCACCAGGACCCCGGCAACAGCCGAAATGATAAACAACTGGAAAACAGCGGAGAAAACCGTGGTAAATGTGGGGAGGAACATAAGCCTGTCGGGTCACTCCTTTAAATGGAAGTGTTAAGTGTTAAGTTTTCAGTTTTAAGCAAATGACTGCCTGCCTTTGATTTTATCATTTGTCGGGGTTTTTCAGGCCAAGAGAGGTGAAGGTTTTTTTCATGGCATCATAATGGGAGCCTTTCCAGAATACTTTCCCACACGTCGGGCATTGGAAAAAGTCGAAAAAATATTTTCTGGTTTTGGGCTCCAGCCGATGCAGGATATCGGTTTTGGCCACTTTTTTCAGGGGCCGGTTGCACCGGGGGCACCGGGAAAAAAACGCGGTCTGGTCCCGGAGCCCGAAAAAATCCACCACCTCCACCACCTGGTCATAGGGCAGATTGGCCCGGATTCTTCTGGCAAACACGATTTTTCTGCGCTTGAGCAAGGTCGTGTCCCGGGTCAGGACAATGCGGGATTCCGATTCAGACAGATCAGCGATCTGTTCATCGGAAAACGATGAAGAATATGCCACGTCAAATCCCAGCAGAATCAGCAGCCGCCCCAGTTTGAGCACATTCACATCCACAATGAACCGGACCCGGTCCAGAGGTTCCGGCCGCAGCATGGACGGGGACCTCACGTCAAAGGGCGCATCCACGGCATGGATATCCAGTTTTCCCGGCGTATCCGGAATAAAGGAAAAATCAATATCCTGATCATTGAAACAGATCCTTCCCACCTCCGTATGGGGAACCCCCAAAGACTCGATGATATCCTTGACCGATGCGCTGCGGGTCAATGGATATGCCAGATCCTTTTCTTTATGGCTTTTCGCCAGAAAAAAATCAAATGCCGGATCAAATGTTATCGAAATCGTCACCCTGTATTTGTACTATGCCGGCACAAAATTTCAAATGGTTTTTTATCCTCAGTCAGGCGAAACAGGTTCCGGTCAGGATCAGCCTTCAGCAGAACACCAGGCATCACTGAATTTATGAACCATTGAAGGTTCTTGTTGTGTTCTGGAAAAATCAATGTTATCAAAATGATGATAAATTCTTCTTGCCCACTTGGGCCAGTACATTTTTAAGGTGATCAAATGAGACCAGATCAAATCAAAGATGAAATCAGCAGGCTGGAGCTATCTGAAAAGTTGCTTCTTGTTGAAGATATTTGGGATGCCATTGCCGCCAGCAATTCTGAAATACCCATGCCTGAATGGCAAAAGCGGGAACTGAAAAAAAGATATGAAGAATATAAGCAAGGAAGCTTGGAATTGCATGATTGGAAGTCGGTGCACAAGGGTCTGCGCGATAAATACAAATGAAACTGCGTTATACCCTGAAAGTCGGCTAAAGCGTACACTATTCGGTAACCACTCCCAAGTACTTCAAGAACAGTCTGTCTCTGGCCACTGATTCGGTGGACCATCGATAGCTGCCCATGGCAGTCTGTACCTTTGTGGTTTCAATGCAATCGAACCAATCCAGGATTTGAGCGAGAGAGCGTTGTGCAAGCCAGTTTCCCAATTTTTTTTCGAGCTTGATAAGTGATTTGGTTTTTCCGGATTCATTTTTCCCGAACTTGGCCTGTACTTCCTTTATTTTTTTCATCAGGAAACAATGATAGCCCAGCGAGATAAATTGTGTGAATTGTCTTCCGCGCAGATTGTCCGGGTACCATGTGCGCGGTCGCGCACCGTCGAGTCTCCCTTTTTGCACGGCAAAGAGTTCTTCAATTTTTTCTCGCAACCGATAGTTTTCAAGTGCTGTAAATGTGTCCATAGTCTGATTGCTGACCAGAGCGAAATAACCGAAGTACCTCTTTGCTTCGGTAATGGCTTTATCATTGAAGCCCACCTTAAGCTGCCCCCCACGCCCCTTTTTGGAACAGGTCAGGTACTTGTCTATTTTCTTTTGCGCAGATGGCGTGAACTCGGTTTCTCCTCCTTGTATTTGCGCCTTCAGTTCAAGCAGATCCTTACGGAAGGCGAGTTCTTTCTTGGCTTCGTTGTCCGGAGAATAGTAAACATGCACATACAGGCGGCGCGAGAACGTTTCTTTCTCACCTGCAACTTTCCTGTTGCGTGATCGCTGGCGTGTCCGGCTAAACTGGTGC